>NZ_JBIMEV010000074.1:0-17225 GCF_051262595.1 Salipaludibacillus sp. CF4.18 | reverse complement strand
CCATTAGACCCCCCATTATTTGGAAGCATACAGAAATAAAAAAACACTCGCAGATGCGAGTGTTTTTTTAAGGTTTTTTATTTTGTACCGAAAAGGCGGTCACCTGCGTCGCCAAGACCTGGTACGATATAGCCTTTATCATTCAACTTTTCATCTAATGCTGCTAAGTAAATGTCCACATCCGGATGAGCTTCTTTGACTGCATCCACGCCTTCAGGAGCCGCTACTAAACACATTAATTTAATGTTTTTTGCCCCGCGTTTTTTCACAACGCGGATTGCTTCATTTGCGGATCCACCTGTTGCAAGCATTGGGTCAACAACGATTAGCTCTCGTTCCTCAATGTCTTTCGGAAGTTTCACATAGTATTCAACCGGCATAAGCGTTTCCGGATCACGGTACAAGCCGACATGTCCTACTTTTGCAGCTGGAATAAGGCCCATAATCCCATCAACCATGCCTAGACCAGCACGTAAAATTGGAATAATTCCTAGTTTTTTACCGGAAATCGTTTGACACTTCGCAGTAGCTACTGGCGTTTCTACCTCAACTTCCCGCAATGGAAGATGGCGAGTAATTTCAAAAGCCATAAGTCCGGCAATTTCATTCGTCAGCTCACGAAACTCTTTCGTCCCAGTGTTTTTGTTGCGAATATACGTTAATTTATGCTGAATAAGAGGGTGATCAAACACATATACTTTCCCCATAAAAATCGCTCCTTTATCAAATTTCATTTATGTAATATAACTGTTTACTCTTAAGGAATTTTACACAAACCACAGCCTCTAAGCAAGTAGAAAAGGTAATGAACAATTCTAACTATTCAAATGTTTGTGAGGGCCTTTCATAACAGTAGCAAAGTGACCTCCATAACAGTAGCACCTACTGTGGGGATGTAGGTGCTACTGGTTAAGTGCATTTATAATATTGTAACTCGTTGATACCGCTCAAATTGATTCGGACATTTGAGCGCCCCTATCGAAGACGGTTAGTGCCATTCACTTGGCTCTCGCCTGCTGAATGACCATATAAAAATCTATTCTTCGTCTTCGTACATTGGGAAGCGTGACGTTAGGCTAAGAACAGCTTCATGACCTTTTTTGAGTACTTCCTCATCATCAGTGGCCTTTAAAACAGTCGCCATGATTTTTCCGATTTCCTTAAGCTCTGCCTCTTTAAAACCACGAGACGTTACAGCAGCCGTTCCAGTCCGAAGACCACTTGTTACAAACGGGCTTTCCGGATCAAATGGAATTGTATTTTTGTTCGTAGTAATCCCAACTTTGTCCAGCGTTTCTTCTGCGATTTTTCCTGTAAGAGATAATCCTCTCAAATCAAGTAATACAATGTGGTTATCCGTTCCGCCAGAAACGATATCGATGCCGTTCTCCTGAAGAGAGGCAGCTAGTGCTTTGGCGTTTAATTTGACTTGTTTTGAATACGCTGAAAATTCTTCTGTTAACACTTCACCAAATGATACTGCTTTAGCCGCGATCACGTGCATAAGTGGTCCGCCTTGAAGACCTGGGAAAATCGCTTTATCGATCTTTTTGCCATACTCCTCTTTACATAAAATCATTCCTCCACGAGGTCCGCGAAGTGTTTTATGCGTTGTTGTTGTTACGAAATCAGAGAATGGCACGGGGCTTGGATGATCACCCGTTGCAACGAGTCCTGCGATATGTGCCATGTCTACCATGAGATAAGCGCCGACTTCATCTGCAATTTCACGGAATTTAGCAAAGTCAATTTCTCTTGGGTAAGCACTTGCTCCAGCAACGATCATTTTTGGTTTATGCTTTAATGCTTTTGCACGAACATCGTCATAATCAAGAATACTTGTGTCTTTATCAACACCGTATTCGACGAAGTTGTATTGTTTTCCACTGAAGTTTACGGGACTTCCGTGGGTTAAATGACCACCATGAGATAAGTTCATTCCAAGAACAGTGTCGCCTTGCTCGAGGAAAGCAAAATAAACGGCCATATTCGCTTGCGCACCAGAGTGAGGTTGTACGTTTACATGCTCTGCGCCAAAGATTTCTTTTGCACGATTGCGCGCGATATCTTCTACAACATCCACATGTTCACAGCCACCGTAGTATCTTTTGTTCGGGTAACCTTCTGCATATTTATTCGTTAATACTGAGCCTTGCGCTTCCATTACAGCTTTTGAAACAAAATTTTCAGATGCGATCAATTCAATATTGTCACGCTGTCGATGAAGCTCGTCATTCATTGCTGTAAAAACCTCTGCATCCTGTTTCCGTACATGTGCTAAATCACGCTTGTCTACCGTTGTCATTTATTACATCCTCCTTGAACTTTCTTCACGCAGATCTTTTCAAATCTATCTATACACGTGGTTATTTGTTTTCTCCGCTCTATTTTATACTGTTATTTGAAGCTTGTAAAAGGTATTTCGACTTGTCAGACGAATGAAAACGCTTTTAAGCAAGTTATTTATTCAGAATTATCATTTTTATGCGTGATCTACCTTGCATCTCAACTTTACCCTTATGCATTTTTCCTTCTATACCGTATAAACGGCGCGTTCGCCTCCGATGAGTTTTGGTCTCGTTCGTGCTAATGTCACATGCGCCTCTCCAATTTCAGAGACGGTTGAACGAACCGGAACGGCTACTTTCTTTAAGTGCATGCCTATAAAAGTATCTCCAATATCAATACCCGCGTCCGCTTGAATCTCTTCTACCATGACAGGATTCTTTAGTTTTCCATATACATAAGCTGCCATTGATCCGCCGGCTGTTGCGACAGGAATAGCGGCTACCGGGTCTAATCTAAGCTCTTTGGCGGTTGTTTTTTCGATTAAAATGGCACGATTTAAATGCTCACAGCATTGAAAAGCGAGTTGAACTCCAGTTTTATCCTGAAAAGCTTGTAATCCCTCCCATAATTCTTGAGCAACTTCGGTCGTTCCTGAACTTCCTATATGTTTCCCAATCACTTCACTTGTACTCGTGCCAACAATCAACACATCTTCTTTAGTCAGTTGTGCAACATCTTGCAGGTCTGATAGTGCTTTTGTTAAAGCAGGTGCAATACTTTCTTTCATCTCGGTTTCTCCTTTCTATAGCAGTAGCACCTCTTGTCTGGGATAGAAGAGGTGCTACTTAGTAGGTATTAATCGCTTGTTGTTTCGTAGTCGGTAATTTTCCCGATTCTGCGCGCGTGACGGCCGCCTTCAAAATCTGTTGAGAGCCAAACTTTTGTGATTTCCTGTGCAAGTCCAGGTCCAATCACTCGTTCCCCCATTGCTAAAACATTTGTATCATTGTGCTCTCTCGTTGCTTTTGCCGAGAATAGATCATGGACGAGTGCACAACGAATGCCTTTGACTTTATTCGCAGATATGGACATACCAATTCCCGTTCCGCAGATGACAATTCCTCTGTCTGCTTCGCCATTTGCGACCATTTCCGCAACGGGAATGCCGTAATCCGCGTAGTCCACAGAATCTGCACAATTGCAGCCGACGTCTTTCACTTCATGTCCTAATTCCTTTACCACATTAACGATATCTTCTTTTAGTGCAAAACCTGCGTGATCTGCTCCTATTGATATGATCATACTGCCTTACCTCCTATTTTTTCTTATACAGTAAAATGACTAATTGTTTTTTTCAAATGATTCGCTTGCTCTAATAATACCTCTGCCGATGCGGCAATTTCTTCGATGACTACCGTTTGTTCCTGGGCAGACGAGGTAACTTCCGTGGCTCCTGCAGATGTTTCTTCCGCAATTGCGGCTACATCCTGGGACTCTCGGGAAGTCAATTCGACATTGGCAACTTGCCGGTCTACTAACTGAAGGATTTCTTGAATCGCTTCGGCAACTTCTGTCACAGAGTCAGACATGCTGTCAATTGCTTCACTCGTTTGCGTTCCTTTATCCGCCTCTTTATTAGCAGCACTCACTTGATCCGTGATTTGTGTCACTACATTGCGAACTTCCATTTGAATATTACGGATCAATTCGGAAATACCTTGAACAGCAGTGGCACTCTCATCGGCCAGCTTACGAACTTCATCAGCCACCACAGCAAAACCTTTTCCTTGCTCACCAGCTCGTGCCGCCTCAATTGAAGCGTTGAGCGCCAATAAGTTTGTTTGCTCGGCAATATCTCCGACAAGAGAAATAATTTCTCCGACTTCTTTCGCGTTTGTTTCCAAACGTTGGACAGTCACTAAAGATGATTGGTTTTCCGTTGCCACCTGTTGAATCCCGTCTATTAATGACTGAATAACCCCGTTGCTCTCTTTCAGCTGAGCAACCATCTCCTTGGAAAGCTTGTCCGAACTAGTGGCATGTGATTGTACTTGAGTAGCAATCGTCCTCACATCTTCCATACTCTCCGCTGTTTTTTGAATGGCTGTCGCTGAGCCTTCTGCGCCGGCTGAAATTTCCTCCACAGTTCTACTGATACTTCTTGCCTGTGTTGCGGCTGCGTCGGAAGCATCTTTGATATGAACCACTTTTTCATTTGTTTGTTGAAAATTAGTGTCTACATCGGTAACCATGCTTCTCAAGTTCTCCACCATATTATTAAAGGCGCTTGCCAATTCACGCAATTCATCATCTGCTTTTGGCAGCTCGACATTTTCACGGATATCTCCATCTGCAACTTTTCTAGCAGCCAATTCTAAATTTCTCAGTGGTTTTGTAATCATTCCTGCTCCGAAAAAACCTAGAATGCCACACCAAATGATCCCCATTACAAACGTTGCAATTAAGAATGCATCGGCATTTAAGCCTAAGGTTCCCCCTATGTATTCACTTAAGAAAAAAATAAAAAATGCGCTCGTTATATAAGTTATCGCCGCCACTGAACAGATGCCAATCACCATTTTTTTACGTAACCCAAACCGGTAAGAATGTTTCCCCCCCTGATCATTCCCCACTACTGTCCCCATTTTACAGTCCCCTCACTCGTGTTGTTTTAAAGGTTGTCGCCGCTTTCCATTTTTTCAAGTAACTTTTCAATTGCCTCTTCTAATTCTTTGTACGTGTCTTCATAGACTTCATGATCCGCTCCAAATGGATCACTAATATCAAACGATGGTAAGTCCCATTCAAGACGATCAATCGCTGCTTGGTGAGGCAAAAGAAGCTCCAATAATTCTTCTTCAAGTTGTTTTTGATTAGAGATTTCTTTTTTCTCATTATATTTATCGACTTTATCCTGATTTTCCTGAAGAAATTCCGATCTTTTTCTATCAATTTCAGAAACATGCTGTCTGTGATCTTCCAGTTTCTTCTGTAATTCCGGATCTTCCAGGACATATTCCTTTAAAGAAAAAATTTGAGAAGCCTTACCTGGATACTGCTGAATGATGGCTCTCTTTTGGTTTCCTGTCATCGTTAAAACGATCTCAGCCCAATTAAATAATTCCGGGGAAAGTGACTTTGATTGATGACTTTCAAGAATCCCTCTTTTTGCAATAGCTGCTTTCGATCCTTCTGAAATCGGTAAACCTTCCGCAGCATGAATACCTGCTGATTTAGCCTGCAGCCCTTCTGATGTTTTTTTATGCTCAAATATCGCCTCAGCCATTGGACTGCGGCACGTATTTCCTGTGCATACAAATAATACTCTTTCCATGAATATTCACTTCTTTCTCTATGGTTTGGTTGTTCCGTTCGAAATAGTCTCCTATATTTTTAATCATAAAATCCTTGATAGGATGCTTTCATTATCCGAATACCTTCTTAAAGAACAGGACCAACATCCTACTATATTTTAACATATTTTATTAAGAGATAAGAGTTTATAAAACTGGCAGCTACCTTCACACCGCCCGTATCAAGGGAAACCCATGTCCTTTCGAGTAGCACCTACACACACTTCGTAGGTGCTACTCGGGGGCGGTGGAAGCTGACGCTGTATTTAATAAAAGACGGCTATGCCGTTTTTCTTATACTGCACCCATAATCATTTTCACTCCAAAAAGGATGAGTATAATTCCCCCGACTCCTTCACTGTTCTTCCCAACCCAGCCGCCAGCTTTTTTACCTACGAGTAAACCAATCCAGGTTAGAATCGCACTAATAACGCCAAAGCTTATAACAGTGAGCCATGTTTTTGCACCTACCATGCCTAAGCTTAACCCAGCCGAAAAACTATCCACACTTACACTTATCGCAAAAATAAAGAGGCCTATTCCTTTAGGGGCAAGTAAGGAATCTGCGCCGTACTTAAATGAAGATGCCAACATTTGAATCCCTAAAAAGATGAGGCCACTCCCGCCAATGAAGTAGGTTAGCGGACCTAAATAGTGAGAAAGTGCCTGCCCTATAATAATGCCTCCAAGTGGCATCAACATATGAAAAAGGCCAATCAAAGAACCTATGATGAATATTCGCCGGTACCTTAATCCCGCCATTCCTAATCCAAGCGATAAGGAAAATGCATCCAGACTTAGTGCCAGCGCCATGATTCCAATTGTGATAAATTCCGCGACCATTATATCCCCCCTCGG
Source organism: Salipaludibacillus sp. CF4.18 (assembly GCF_051262595.1). Taxonomy (NCBI): domain Bacteria; kingdom Bacillati; phylum Bacillota; class Bacilli; order Caryophanales; family Bacillaceae; genus Salipaludibacillus; species Salipaludibacillus sp. CF4.18. The sequence continues at coordinate 10,725 of NZ_JBIMEV010000074.1, read as the reverse complement.
ACTAGCTATATCAATTTATGCGTGTCCGAGGGAGATTAGTATGAAAACTTATTTTTGCTGAAGAATCTTTCCTCCTGCAGCTTTTCTTAGGCGGTTCATAATGGCACTTCCGAGGTCTGTTTCAGGAAAGACCTCTGAATAAATAATATCTACTTCGTTTGCCTCAAAGCCTCGCAGCGCTTCATACAATGCTCGCGCCACCTCTGGCAAATATTCTTTTGAACCGATGATCACCTCTTTGTCGGCTTCACTCAAGCCTTGATGTTCCTGTGTTAGGAGTGTACCTACCCTCTTCCCTTCTTGCTTGGATGCTAACACATTTTTTCGTAAAAAATTAATATCCCCATCCACCAAAATTAAAGGTGCACTCGGTGCATAATGGGTATATTTCATCCCCGGCGACTTCGGAGCTTCTTCTTCCTCTGTGAGCGCAGGATCCTGGAGGACTTCACCGACAACTTGTTCTAATTCTTCTTTCGTTATTCCACCCGGGCGAAGGATCATCACCTTTTCTGATGTACAATCTACCACCGTGGATTCCACCCCTACTCCCGTAGCTCCGCCATCGACAACTCCAGCTATTTTACCGTCCAAGTCTTGTGTGACGTGAGCTGCCGTAGTCGGACTTGGTCGTCCTGATCGATTTGCACTAGGTGCCGCAATTGGCAATCCCGCAGCTTCAATTATTGCTAATGCCACTGGGTGATCCGGCATCCTCACCGCCACTGTGGATAAACCTGCCGTGACTTTCGGTGATAGTTTCCCGTTGTGTGGAAGAACGATTGTTAGAGGCCCTGGCCAAAAAGCTTCAATTAGTTGTTTAGCATTGTCCGTAATGTTTTCCACATATTCCGCGAGTTGACTCTTTGATGATATGTGCACTATCAAAGGATTATCTGAAGGTCTTCCCTTCGCTTGAAAAATCTTGTCAATTGCCTGATCTGACCGGGCATTACCACCTAGTCCGTAGACCGTTTCTGTCGGAAAAGCAACAACCTGATTGTTTTTTATGTATTCGGCTACTTCTTGTATTTGCGTATCATTCGGATAGTTATCCACAATCCACTGTTTTGTCTGTTGATAAGTCATTTCTTGTCCTCCTTGCTGATATTTATTGTGATCTGCATTTCCTCCAATGTCAATAAGTAGAGAGGGTTCCTATTAAGATTTTGATTTACAAAATAATGTGGGAGTTTTGCTGGAAATACACATGTTGGGTGAAGTTATGGACTGACAGAGAGGAGAAATGCGCTATTTTTAGCGGTAAATGCGTTTTTCCACAACATTGAGCTTTTTCGATTCCCTTATGCGTTACTTTCACTTCTAAATGCGTAACTCGACCAATTTTAGGAGCAATCTACCAAATAAAACAAAGGTTATCCACAAATTATGTGGATAACCTTTGTTTTCCTGTGCATAATCCTGTGGAGAGTTGTGTAAAACTCATTAGTTATCCACAATTACAGACTTTCTAAAAATTGTTAATGGTGATAATGTATGATCTGGTACGTTAGGTAGCTCTTGAATTTCCTTTGGTATTTCAGAAGGGTCTACTTTTTGGAAGCCTAATGAGAGTAATACTTCGTCTGCATGTGCTGCCACTAGATAAACCGTGTCTGCACCTTGTTTCGTCGCTAATTGGAAAGCTGTTTCCAGCATTCGTAATAGAAAGCTTCCGTTCACTTCATTTGAATCAAGTATCAACGTTCGAATCATCGTATCTTTTTCTGTAATTGGCTCCAATGCCACACATGCTACAATATTTTCATTATCGTTTATCGCCAAGTGGAATAATTCCCAATTTGTATTTGTCTCATTTGTTTGAAAACCGGCCTTAGCGATAAAGTGCTGAATGGGTAACACATCGACTTCCTTTGCTTCCCGAATAATTACAGCCATACGTTAATCCCCTTTCTGCTCAAGTCTAAAGAGAGCTTGTATTAAAGAATATTCAGCAGAATGAGAATTATGACAATAAAAATTGGTATTTTACTAATATCTTAGATTACATTTTATTTTTGGTGTAAAAAGTTATTCTTTGTCCACAAGTTATTCTAGTTTTCACACAATTGTGAATAAGTTGTGGATAAGTTAACTGATTTTTGACCATAAGCTTTGAACAACATCTACAATAAAGAAAGATACTTCTACTTCTTCCTCTTGGTCACCATCACTATCACTGTCAGAAGCATCGGTTTCTGCAGGTTCGTCTGTGGATGCATCTACAAAACATAGCGGTGGAAAAAGAACACACCACCAGTTATCCCCAGATCCTTTCCCGATTTCAATAAATACTGCTTCGTACTCTCCTTCAGGATAAAGTCTATTGCCATACTGTTTTGTTGGAAACTCTACGTTTTTTAATGATACCCGAAAGGAACTAGTGCTACCAATTGCTTGGATTTCTTCCGCGATAACTGCTTCTATTTCCGGTATTTTGGATTCAATAACAGTACGAGCCTGGCTAAGATCATCTAGTGACGCAGTCCATTTGGATATTTCTACACTTACTTTATCTCTGACATTGAGTTTTAATTCTTGATCGACAGGTGAATTACTATTTGCTTTGATGCGCAGTCGAATCGATTCCTGTGGAATAAAATCTTCGCTAGCCTGATTTCCGTAAAGCATATCTGCATTTGCGTAAGGAGAAGCGCCGGCATACTGTGGATAAAAGAAGTGTCCTTCCCAGGATAAGATAAGGATCGTTATAATAAAAAAGATATATAATGGCAATCTCGTCATTTGCTTGTTATTAAGAAACTTGTTCATTTTCAATTCCCCCTTCTGTCCCTCAGTCTTGTCGGGAGAAGGAAGAGCTAAACATAGATTCGTATGACAAAGTTAGACAATAATAAAAGCGGCATTGCCGCCTTTTATTAAATGCAGCGTCAGCTTCCACCGCCCCGAGTAGCACCTACGTAGTGCGTGTAGGTGCTACTCGAAAGGAGGGTGGGTTCCCTTGATACGCGCGGTGTGAAGGTAGCTGCCAGTTTTATAAATTCTTACATTTCTGATCACTAGAAGATATATGTGTTCAGGTACTTGTTTCGGAATTTCTCTTTAGGATCATAGTGTTGAAGCAACTGTTGAAAATCTGGTAACTTCTCATAGAGAGATTGCACTCGAGTGGAAGGCATCGTAAACAGTTTCCCCCAATGAGGTCGCGCAAGGAATGGTGCAAGTTGCTCTTCGATTTTCGGCAACACTTTCTGGACCGATTTCCAGTCATCTTTCCACGTAAAGTGGAATGCCACTGATTCTTGTTTGTAACATGGGCTCATCCACAAATCATCCTGAGCAATAGTGCGAGTCTCAGATATGAAAAGAAGTGGAGCAATTTGCTCACGAATTTGACTGATTGCACATAACGCATCATATGCGTGTTCACGGGGCACGATGTATTCACTTTGCAGCTCTTTTCCGTGACTTGGTGTGAAGTCCATGCGGAAGTGCGATAATCGTTCAAGCCATGGTCCTGAAATACCCATCTGTTCTGTGCAATTCTCCGTACCGGAGCCGCCTGGTACAGGGTGCAAATTCTTTGATGCTGCCTTCGCACCAAAAAACTCAGGTCCTAATTCAAATGTGGTTTGCTCTGTTGAGAGACTTTTAAGCCAAACTTGGTTAAATGTCTCGTCTTTCCAGTCAGTGAATAGACTAACACTATAGGCGCTTGAGAAAATATCATCAAAATGATTTTTAAGACGAGACAGAGCTAAATTTTCATAAACGTCCTGTCTAATATTATAGGACGGAACCACATCAAGTGTCAGGATAGTTACCACCCCTACTCCGCCGAGTCCAACAACCGCGCCATTCATTTGTTCTTCAGATCGTTCCCTCGAGAATTCTATAACATCTCCATCGGAACTAACGATTTCCATGGCACTTACGGATGTGGCCAGTCCTCTATTCTGATCACCCGAACCATGTGTTGCCGTTGCACAAGCACCAGCAACTGAAATGTGCGGCAGTGAAGCCATATTTTCAAGTGCGTATCCTTTTCGGTGAAGATACCTGCAAAGATCACTGTATTTAATTCCAGCTTCGACGGTAACCGTTCGACGCTCAGAGTCTAATCCCAACACTTGGTTGAAGTTTTCAAGTGAGATTAGGTTCTCCGTGTGATCAGCAATTCCATTAAACGAGTGTCGTGTACCAAGTACCCTCATACTATTGCAGCGAGTCACCAATTGTTGTATTTGTTCTATGTTTTCCGGGATATGTAGCTCATCTGCACTGTATTTATAATTACCTGCCCAATTTCGCTGCTCTTTCATTCTTAGGTCTCCTTCATAACACAAGATATCCTTCTATGTCATAACAATCCTGGCGAAAGTTCATGCATTTATTGAAGGATTTTGCAGTTAAAACAAAAATAATTATTACATCTCTCTAATAAATGTACTATATCAAGCTATCTGATGCTATCCATTTTTAAATAAAACCAGTGTTTCTATAGGAAGGATTAGGTTAAATTGCGATAACCTTTTCAACCTCTGTGAAATAAGGAAATTTTCAAAGAGTGAGAGTAGTTTCTTTTTTCATAAGAAAGTAATTCCTCAAAGTACTCCTCTATAAATTCGTTTCCATAAATAATTGTCATGTTCTTATCTTTTGGACTACTATCTAATATATCATTAATAGATATTTCTTCTGCTTCCTCCCACGTTGTCCCGAAAGCAGCACCACCATCTGTGTATCCAGCGATGTAAGCGAAGGTTTCGTCATTTTCCATTGCTCTAATTCCTTTTACTTCTTTTTTGGGTTCCGTTCTTCTGGATCATTTCTTCCGATTTTATTTTGCCTGGCAAAAGGTTTTGGCGCTTCTAACGAAATATCTGCTTCTTTAATTTTATCAAAAAAGAACGCTGATGAAAATATTACCTCTATTTGAAAAACCATATGACTAAAAAGCACCTAATCGAAATCAGATGCTTTTTTATGTGTTCATTACAAATGGATTAATTAGTAAATAACGCCCTTTTTCAAACTACTGCTTAATTTTTTGATACCCAAAACAGAATCTTTTAAAAAAAGTCTCCATTACGTTTTCGTTACTAGGTTCGCGTTTTGGCCAAGACAATGCGCTGTTTCTTATTGATATCATTAATGACATCAATTTGTGCTTGTGGATATTCTGTGGATAATAATTTCTTGACGTCTTCTCCTTGGCCGTGGCCAATTTCAAAAGCAATCATACCGGGTGTTTTCAGAACGGCTGGCAACTGTTTTATGAGACGACGATAAATTGTTAGTCCATCTTTTCCGGCGAAAAGGGCTCCTTCTGGTTCGTGATCTTTGACGTTCTCTTTCATAGAGTCTCGGTCCCCCTCTGGTATATAGGGGGGATTGGACACGATAATCGAAGCCTGTTCTCCAGCTTCAATAAGGGGCTGTAAAAGGTCTCCCTCGAAGAAGTCTAATTTTGCCCCCAGTTCGGATGCATTCTTTTTCGCGACAGCGAGGGCTTCGAAGGATATATCCGATGCCAGAACGCGCGATTGAGGGTGTTCCAGCTTCAAGGAGGTGGCGATGATGCCACTTCCGGTTCCGACGTCCACGATTGTCAGGTTCGCAGCTTCTGTTTCCCCGAAGAATGTTGGGATCGTTTCGAGTATTTTCTCGACGAGTTCTTCGGTTTCTGGCCGGGGTATTAGAACGTGTTGATTGACGATGTAACTTCGGCCATAGAAGGTTTCGTTGCCTGTGATGTGTTGGACGGGTTTGCCTGCTGCTGCCTGGTGAACATCTGCTGTGAATTTCTCGATTGTTTTTGTGTCGAGTTGGGCTTGGACCTCGGTAAGCAACTTGGTTCGATTCCAGCCTGTGTGGTGTTGCAAGAGTATGTGTGCGATTTGTGCTTCGTAATGATGTTCTTCTAAAAAAGAAGAAGCCCAGTTGAGGGCTTCGTATACTTTGGTTGTCATTATCGTTTTTCCGAGTTTTCCATGAGGCTTGATTGTTCTTCTACGATGAGAGCGTCGATGATTTCGTCGATTTTTCCTTCGAGAATTTGGTCGAGCTTCTGGAGCGTGAGGCCGATACGGTGGTCGGTTACTCGGCTTTGCGGAAAGTTGTAGGTACGGATTCGCTCGGAGCGATCTCCAGTTCCAACTGCTGATTTTCGGTGCTCGTCGTATTCTGCTTGTGCTTCTTTTTGAAACTTGTCATAAATTCGGGCACGCAGAACTTTCATAGCTTTTTCTTTATTTTTAATTTGTGATTTTTCATCCTGACAGGAAACTACTGTGTTTGTTGGAACGTGCGTCAATCGAACAGCTGACATGGTGGTGTTTACACTTTGTCCACCTGGTCCACTGGATGTGAACGTATCTACACGAATGTCTTTGTCATGTATATTCACTTCTAGTTCTTCTGCTTCTGCAAGTACAGCCACGGTTGCTGTGGATGTATGAATACGTCCGCCGGATTCTGTGGATGGTATCCGCTGCACTCGGTGGGCGCCGTTCTCATATTTCATGCGGGAGTAAGCACCTTTTCCGTTGATCATAAAGATTACTTCTTTATAACCTCCGAGACCGGTCGGGTTGGATTCGATAACTTCCGCTTTCCAGCCTTGCATTTCAGCATAACGGGAATACATGCGGAAGAGATCTCCTGCAAAAAGGGCTGCTTCATCTCCGCCTGCCGCTCCACGGACTTCGACGATAACGTTTTTGTCATCGTTCGGGTCTTTTGGAATAAGCAGAACGCGTAGTTTTTCTTCAATTGCAGGCAATTGATCTTCCAATTCTTCTAGCTCCATTTTGACCATTTCACGCATTTCCTCGTCCATGGTTTCTTGAAGCATACCTTTCGTCTCGTCGCGTTGTGCTTTGAGCGCTTCGTACTCGCGATAAGTTTCTACGGTTTCCTGTATGTCAGATTGCTCTTTGGAATACTCGCGTAATTTGTTATTGTCACTAATGACATCCGGGTCCATTAGTAATTCATTTAATCGATCATATCGGTCTTCTACTGATTGTAGGCGGTCAAACACATTCTTCACCTCATTTTAATAACTCATTATAGTCTTTCTATAGTATAGGGTCTCTTCTCGTTAAAAGCAATCGGTTAATCTTTTTGGTGGATGGAGACAAGTTATTTCTATTTGCGCTCTTTTTGGAGTGGAAGCGCATTCTTTTTTCACCTGTATATGCTTAGTGCGCATATTTCTTACAAGGTCGCACATTTCCAAAGAGAATTGAAGCTTAAAGATTGCTGAATTGCTCATTCTATGACCTCAACGTATCTAAACGTTATAAATGAATTTTTCCCAACAATTTGGTATGTTTCTTGTAGCGATTTTTGTGGAATAGTAAATAGATGAATACATGTACGTTTACTAGGAGGTCAATCGATGAATATTGTAATAATTGGTGGTGATGCTGCTGGAATGAGTGCTGCAATGCAGATTGTGCGTACTCAACCGGATTGGAATATTACTGTGTTGGAAAGAGGCGCCTATTACTCCTATGCACAATGTGGTCTCCCTTATTTTATCGGAGGGGTTATTCCAGACAGTGATCAATTAATCGCACGAGAACGTGAGGTTTTCGCTGAAAAGTACGGAATTGATGCACGCATTTATCACGATGTGGAAGCAATTGACTCAAATAAACAAAAAGTCACGGGGAAAGATACAAAGTCCGGTAAAAAATTCGAAGTGAGTTATGACAAACTTTTAATTGCGACCGGAGCTTCGCCGATTCAGCTGCCTGTTGACGGAAATGATCTCGAAGGCATTCATGTACTGAAGACTATTCCTGATGCGGAAAGTATTGTGAAAGACATGGGTGAAGATGTTTTAACGGTAACCGTTGTCGGTGGTGGCTATATCGGTCTTGAGGTTGCTGAAAATTTGGTGACTAAAGGTAAAAAAGTGCGTCTCATTGATGTCGCTGATCGACTAGGTCAGAGATTTGACCTCGAGATTAGCGAAAAAATTAAGCAGCAGGCACAGGAAAAAGGGATTCAAGTTGTTTTAGGTGAATCTGTCGAAGCATTTCTAGGCCAAGATCGTGTGGAATCTCTTCGAACGGATAAGGGCCAATATCGTTCCGACATGATCATTGTCGCAATAGGAATTAAACCCAACACGTCCATTGTTTCGAATACCGAGCTCAAGTTTCACGATTCAGGGGCAATATTTGTTAATGATCATATGGAAACAAATGTTGAAAACATCTATGCTGCCGGAGATTGTGCTACGCAATACAATAGGATAAAAAAGAAGGATGATTATGCTCCTCTAGGAACACATGCAAATAAGCAAGGGCGAACTGCTGGCTTAAATATAGCCGGGCAGTCGAAATCGTTCCAAGGGATTGTCGGTACTTCGATTATGAAGTTCTTTGATTACGCTGTAGCAAAAACGGGATTAAACGAGGAAGAAGCGAAGGAGCTCGGTATTGATTACGGAGTCATTGGTTTTGAAAGTCATCCGATCGCTGGTTACTACCCAGGTGGAGACTCGTTATATATTCGGATGCTTAAAGATAACGAGACGGATAAGCTAATAGGCGTTCAGGCGATGGGAAAGCATGGTGTCGCTAAACGAATTGATGTAGCTGCAACAGCTTTATTCAGTGGGCTGACGATGGAGGAACTCGAGAACCTTGATCTTAGCTACGCTCCCCCTTACAACTCTGTGTGGGATCCTTTACAACAGGCTGCTCGGAGAATGTAAGAAAAACGGCATAGCCGTCTTTTGTTAAATAAGTCAGCTTCCGCCGCCCCGAGTTGCACCTACGTAGTGGTGTAGGTGCTCTCGAAAGGAGGGTGGGTTTCCCCTGATACGTGCGGCGTGAAGGTAGCTGCTAATTTATAAATTCTTACCTTGTAAACAAAACTTACCAAACAAATACTTTATTATAAAAAAAGACCAATTCCAAGGACGAAGAATCATGAATCGTCGACTTGAAATTGGTCTTTTTTCTTTTTGGCTTTACTAATATTTTACTTCGAACCAGAGGTCCCTGAATCCGAAGAGTATCCCTGTGGAGGAGTGGTGTGGCCACTGATAAAGTTTATAATTACCCTATCCATGTAAGAAAGCACAGAGCTAGAGAATGCTTGCGATCATTTTTATAAATAAAACAAAAGTTTTCTTTTTTACTCCATGAAATGATTGACGACAATGTCATACCGGTATCTTGGATTAGCTTGTTTTAGCTGTTTTTCCACGTCTTCAATCACTTTGTCTTCTTCTTCCTGGCTTGGTTCTCCCTCGATTTGAATATTCACCCAAGCATTTGCCCCCGTTAGAATAACCATCCCGGGTGTGACCTTTGGAATTGCATATACTACGTTTTCAATCATCTCTTGATCATCGCCTTCTGTCTGACGGGGAGCATCCAGTGAACGATAGCTTGTTCCTGTAACATTGGATTCCGTTCTGGGATTATAGCTATGGCTTTGATCATGAATTTCTCCATAATTGACTGGTCCAGGCCCCAAAAGGCTTTCTGCCCAATCTTTTTTTGCAGTTTGTTGAGCTTGGGCAGTTCCCTCTTCGTTTACTTGTGGTTCATTTGTGTTACATCCAGTAATAACCACTAAAGAAGTAAGCAAAAGAAAAATTATTTGTTTGGTAGCTTTCATAGGATCACCTCTTGTAGCTAGGTTTTCCGCAGCAGATGGTTTCTATACTTTTTCTCGAAGAGGTTTAAACAATTACCTATGGTCTATGAATTTTTGTTGTTTTGCTTCTCACAAAGGTGCTTTGAAGGAAAACAACAAGCTCTAATTTTAAGGAGGGCACATCAATTCGATTTTTAGAAAACATTGTCCGGCTCTATCCTTTCTTACCTAATAAGAAAAAGTTTTTTTCCGCTTTTTCTTTCGTTTTCAACGTGCTACTTTTGTAGGTGCTACGCCGGTAGCACCTACACCTTTTTTCGACTTCTTAACTCCCTTATCCTCGCCTATACTCTCGTTTTCAACATGCTACTTTTGTAGGTGCTACGACGGTAGCACCTACCTTTTTTTCGGATTTTAAACTCCCTTTTCCTCGCTTATGCTCTCATTTTCGACGTGCTACTTTTGTAGGTGCTACGACGGTAGCACCTACTTCTTTTTTCGACTTCTAATCTCCCTTATCCTCGCTTATGCTCTCATTTTCGACGTGCTACTTTTGTAGGTGCTACAACGGTAGCACCTACACCTTTTTTCGACTTCTTAACTCCCTTATTCTCGCCTATGCTCTCGTTTTCGACGTGCTACTTTTGTAGGTGCTACGCCGGTAGCACCTACACCTTTTTTCGACTTCTTAACTCCCTTATTCTCGCCTATGCTCTCGTTTTCGACGTGCTACTTTTGTAGGTGCTACTGCGGTAGCACCTACCTCTTTTTTCAACTTCTTAACTCCCTTATTCTCGCCTATGCTCTCGTTTTCAACCCCCTACTTTTGTAGGTGCTACGCCGGTAGCAATGTTTTCTGCGACGAGTAACTGCAGGAGAACCTACACCTTTTTCAACCTCTAAACTCTCTTATCCCAAACAACAATTTTTATAAAAGGGAGTTTCCATAAGCAAATAACCAATAACCTTTTAGAAAGTCTGTCTACGTTGACTTTCTTTTATTATATACAGCGTGAGCTTTAGCCAACCGGAGTAAATCTTCTTGTTCCTGCGAGGTGTTCAGTTATTACTTTTCCTGCTGAAGTCGTTCTATTTCGCCACTACAAGTTTCTCTATCTAAACAAAAAAGTCCACCAT
>NZ_JBIMEV010000073.1:0-17521 GCF_051262595.1 Salipaludibacillus sp. CF4.18 | reverse complement strand
CCTTGTTTTATTTTAGAAGCGGATATTGAATCTTGTTCCTTTACGATTTGTCGTATAATCGATGGTGGCGTTATTTCTTTTGGCTATGGAGAAACAAATAGGGATCCCTAAACCGGTTCCATTATCTTTTGTTGTAAAAAAAGGGATTTCAATATCATCAATGACGTCAGCGGGGATGCCATGTCCTTGATCGATAATCGATAGAACGACTTTACCCTTGGCTTCATAAGTCAAAATTTGAATTTCTTTTCCTGAATCCATCGCATCTAAGGAGTTATTGATCAAATTCAATAGAAGCTGTCGGATTTCATTTCTATCAATATTTAAGTTAGTGATAGTAGATAATTTTAGTACAAGCAATTTACCTTCTTTTATTGCTCTCGTTTCAAGCAAAGGTAAAATTGCCTTTATTAGTTCGTTTAAACTGCAGTACTCAACTTTTTTCGGCTTATCATTAGCTATATCAAGAAATTCAGTAATGATATCGTTAATACGATCTACCTCATCAATCATCAACATATTCTTACTTTTGTATTTACCCATTTCTTCATCTTCAACCATCAACTGCAAAAATCCCTTGATTGTCGTTATTGGATTTCTTACTTCATGAGCGACACCTGCTGCCATTTCACCGATGATTCTTAATCGATCATAGTATTGCTGTTGCTTTTCACTTTCCTTTCTATCTTCGATGTCACGAAAGGTTATAAATATCCCGTTCTTATTAGGGACTAACTTTACTTCAATCCATCGGTTTGTATAGAATGATATCAATTCAAATACGTTTGACTTTTGTTCTTCGTAAGCTCTTAAGTAATTTTCATGTACATATGTATCTTTATAATGAGGGACAACACTCCAAAAATTCTTCCCAATCAGTTCTTCTTTTGTCTTTATATTGTTCATCAAAAAAGTTGGTTCGGCTGCCTTATTAATAAATCGAAATTCCCAATTAGAATTTAAAAAATAACAAGGTTCAGACATGTTCTCTAATACTTCTATCATATCTACCTTTTGCATGTTCCTATCCATCTACTATTAACACATCCCTTCTAACCATCTATATAAATTTCGAAAGTTTTAAAAACCAAAATTATTTCATTCGAATTCGCGACTTTTTTTAGAAAAATGAGATCTCTTGCATATAGTTTGAATTACCCCTCTTTGTGAACTCTTTTCGATTCGAGCCTCTTTTGCCTGCTACAAATCTTTCGAATTCAGTCATTAAAAACAAGACGAGTAACATATATTGTTATTTTACCACGGTTATGCTAGTGACTGAACCTAAATTAAAACAAACCTTCTTGTTAACTTTATACAAATCAATGCATATAAATAAATAAGCCCCCTTACCCCTAAAGCTCGGAATAAAAAGGACTTATTAATTAGTAAAGTAAAAATCGTATACTCAGATCTGATCTTTTTTTGATTTGTTATCTTTTCCGTTTTATGTCTTTTCTTACCTCGCTCAAGGTCACAAAGTTAAAACACTTTTGTGATCCCTAATGTTTTTTCGATAATAATCAACGCGACAACGGAGACCAAGATAAAGATAACGGAAATAGCGTTAATCGTCGGGTCAAATGTTTGGTCAATATAGTTGAAAATACGGACCGGCACCGTTATCCATTGAGGCGAAGATACGAAAACACTTACTGAAACCTCCCCAAAGGACGTTACTGCTGCAAACACCGATCCCGCCATGACTCCCGGTTTAATTAACGGCAAGGTGACTTTAAAAAATGTCTGCACAGGACCAGCTCCTAGACTCATCGATGCAGATTCAAGCGCAGGATCTAGACCCGAAACACTCACGCCAACTGTCCGAACAACATAGGGAAAAGCAATGACAATATGGGCTAATAAGAGCCCCGTAATTTGTCCAAGCCATCCCATTGCTGTTGCTTGATATAGAAAGGCAATCCCTAAGACAACGTGCGGAATCATCAGTGGTGACATCATGACCGACTGAAATAATTGCTTACCTGGAAAATCAAGTCTCGTGATTGCATATGCCGCACCCGTACCAAGAATAACCGTTATTGGTGTCACAATAATCATCAATAAAAAACTTGTCCATAACGCCTCTAGCCATTCTGTATTACCAAGAATTTCTCCAAACCATCTTAGCGAAAAACTCGATGGTGGAAATTCAGGATAAGGATTGGGACTAAAAGCTGAGAGGACGATGACCAACACAGGAATCGTTAATAAAATATAGATAAAAATGCCAATGCTCCACAGAGTAATTGCCCCTATATCGACCTTTCGTTTACGCTTACTCGTTTTATTTCCCATTCAATCTAACCTCCCAACGGTTCAGTAGCCATACAAGTACGCCAACCACCGTCACGACACCAATGAGTAACGTAAATGACAAAGCAGCTGCAAGAGGTAAATTAAATATTTGTACGACTTGTTGATAAATCGTTAATGGTAACAATGGTTGAAGCCTTCCACCTATTAACAATGGGGTAATATAACTCCCCGCAGCTAATGAGAACACAATCAGAAATCCTGCAATCAAGCCAGGAACCGATAATGGTAACGTGACGCGAAGAAACGTTTTAAACCGATTTTCGCCTAAACTCATCGATGCCTTTTGTAAAGCAGGATCAATACTGCCGAGCGAAGTTGCTAACGGTAAGACAGCAAATGGAAGCAGAACTTGAACATAAGCAATAACAACTGCTTTTAAATTCCACAGCATCGAGATTGGCTCTTCAATTAAGTTTAGCCGCAACAGCAAATGATTGATTAACCCATTTTGAGATAACAGAACGATCCACGCAAAACTTAAGACGACCATACTTGTCAGTAGTGGGGTGATCAATAAAATGTACAACGTACTCCGAACGAATTGTTTTTTTGCGCTGACAAGAATATAAGCGGCTGGATAGGCAAGGGTCACTGTAATAATCGCTGTCACTAGCGCAACCACAATCGTGACTCCCGTTGTTTTTAAATAAGTCGTTGACCCAAACACGGTTATATACTGAGCGAAACTATAAGTATCTAGCGGATTTAAGTATGGATCAACGTCTTTAAAGCTCAAATCAGCTAACATAAGAATAGGGATGACTAAAAACAAGCTTAAAAATACCACCGCTGGACAAAGAAGCAACCAAAAAAAGCCTTTATTCTTCTGATTCTGATAAAACCTTTTCATCATGAAGATGTCTCCTCTTGATTGATTAGGATCAAGTCTTCTTTATTCCAAGCGATAGTAATCACTTGTTCAGGCTCAGGTGGTACGTGAAATACAGGATCTGGAACTAGTATCAGCATTTCCCCTTTCCCTTGTAATTTCACGGTTAATCGAACGGAACTGCCAATATAACTTACTTGAACAACCGTTACTTTACAGCTGTTATACAATTCGTTTAACGATTCCGCTACGACCCTGATTCGTTCAGGTCGTAACATCATAAGCGACGTCGTTTCTTCTAGTTCAGATCCCTTGTTCATCGCAAGTTTCAACGGTTCATTTTCACTCATGGTGAAATTTTCTGCCTGATAAACTGTTTTATTATCATCCGTTTCACTCGCAACTTTTTTCACAGAAAGCAAATTCACTTGTCCGATAAACCCGGCAACAAACTCGTTTTCCGGCTTACGGTACACGTCTAATGGCGACCCTATTTGGCGAATATGCCCTTGGCCGAGGACGCCTATTCGATCAGATAAACTTAGTGCTTCTTCTTGATCGTGCGTCACAAGAACCGTAGTAATGCCAATTCGCTTCTGCAGCAATCGTAATTCTGTTTGCATGTCCTTACGTAAGTTGGCATCTAAATTACTTAACGGTTCATCAAGCAAGAGAACAGACGGTTCAATCGCTAGTGCACGTGCGATGGCCACCCGCTGTTGTTGTCCGCCACTTAATTGCTTCGGCATTCGTTCTTGAAATGCTTCGAGTTGAACTAACGCTAATGACTCTTCTACTTTCCTACGCACCTCTTTTTTTGATAACTTCTTCACCTTAAGCCCATATGCGACATTATCAAACACAGTTAAATGTGGAAAGAGGGCATAGTTTTGAAAAACCATGCCAATCTTCCGTTTATACGGTGGGAGGTTTGTGACATCATCACCATTAATAAAAACAGAACCTGTCGTTGGTTCTAGGAACCCCGCGATAATGTTCAAAAGCGTTGTTTTTCCACAACCACTCGGACCAAGCAAAGAGAAAAATTCTCCATCATGGATGTCCAAATCTACTTGTTCAAGAGCAATATTCCCTCCAAAATCTTGGCTGATCTGCCTAACTGAAATACTCACTATTCGCCTCCAAATGTTTCGGTCCATCGGTTAGTTATTTCTGATAGTTTAGGTGTCACCGTTTCATAATCTACCCACTTCAACTCTTGGTAAAATTCTTCACCGACTTGGATTCTTTCCTCTAACTTTTCACTATATTCGACATTTAAATTAGCCATGCCATAGAAAGATCTTTCCGCAAATTCACCTTGCACTTCAGGGCTTGATAAATAGTCGACTAATTCATAGGCATTTGCTAAGTTCGGACTACCTTTTGTGACAACCCAACTTGCGAGGGCAGCAACAGGACCTTCTTCTGGATACGTAAAGCCAACATCGAGACCGGCTTCCTCTAAACCAAATACGCGACCATCCCAGAATGGTACAGCAACAATTTCTCCACGTTCTAATAACGTTTGAATCGATCCTGGATTATCAGGATAAGCTACGGTATTTTCTTTCAGTTCGGCAAGCTTTTCAAACGTGCGGTCAATGTCTTCAGGATTTGATTCTTCGCCACCTAATGCATGGACAATGCCTGAGAAAAACTGCAGTCCAGCTGAATAGGTTGGCGAAGAAATGCCAAGTGACCCCTTGTATTGTTCATCCCACAGATCTAACCAACTCTCAGGTGGAGTTTCTACTAAATCTCTTCGATAAGCAATTCCTAATTGTCCCATACTAAAACCAGCGCCATAAACCTCTCCTTCGTTTGTAAAACGTTCATTAATTGATGGAGCGATATCTGCAATGTTCGGGACATGTTCACTTGCTAAAGGAGCCAACAAGTCAGATACCATCGCCCGTTCGATCGTATCTGGCTGAAGAATTAACACATCATAAATAGGATCATTTCCATTTGATGCGCGAATTTGCGAGTACCACTCTGCATCCGCACCAGCCACGACGTTCACTTCAATACCAGTTTCTTCCTCAAATTCATCTAGTGCGATATCGCGAATATCTTCTTCCCAATTCCCACCGTAAACACCAATCGTTACTTCATCTGTTGCTTCAAGCTCAGCTGTTCCATCGTTTCCAGTTTCATTTTCTTCCGCTGCATCATTGCCACAAGCAACCATCATCGACACAACGATTACAAGCATTACCAACAAAAATAATTGCTTTGTCTTATTCATGTTTTTGCCCCTTTCATATGTTATTAGTAAATGTTCCCCATATTTGTTCGATTATTTCTTTCGTTAATGGTTGCTCTGCCACATTCTCATTGACATATTGATGAATCTTCTGTTTCCGAGACCATCTTTGTCGAGGCGGAAGGGCTTGTAAAAGTTTCGCTAATGTATCGCTCGCTTCAAGAGTCCATTGGGTTTCATACGTTTCTCTAGCTTCACCAAAATCCCAAAAAAGCTCTTGATTGGTCGTTGTTTTCTGTCTAACCTTGTCTGTTTTTATCTGATCAATAGCTAAGCTGTTGTGGTCATCATTGGAATCAATGATGACCCCATACTGCTTTTTCGCGTTGTCGATGCTTAGTAACCCATCTTCTACTTCTTTTAACACCAAATGTGGCTCTCGCAAAAACGCCGAGCCCCAACCGCCACCAGCTGGCGAGGCAAAGCTGACAATATCACCAATATTCGGCTTCAAGACACTAATTTTCTCGATAGGGGTTTGTTCATCACTGCCATTTTCATAGAGAGAGACAGAGCCTAACGAACCCGCTTGTCCCCCTGTTAATCCCCATGGTTGGAAACGGAGTCGCTCCATTCCCCGTGCGGTCACGAGGGAATCGGGTTTGATGATTTCAAAGTCGAGACCAATTGCATGTCCGCCACGGTGAGATCCTGGCCCCGCAGTGTCTGGAAGCAGTTCATAACGATGAACAAGAATATCAATATGCTGTTCAAGACTTTCAATCGGCGTATTTTTCAAAAATCCAGACGCATGATCAATCCCATCGACACCATCCATGTCACGTTGAGCCCCTCCACCTCCACCTAGTGGCTGGACTACGGCTACATTACTCGTCCCCGTTAAATCATCAGGTGTTGATAGGACAACAATCGCGGCCTGGCCAGCACCTGCTGCCGGAACCGTTTCTGGAGAAGCTTGAGATAGTGCGCCTAATATCACATTATAAAGCCTCATTGTAATACTATGACGAATCCCGACAGCCGCTGGGTAGATTGGATTAACAACGGTGCCTTCTGGAGCAATCACCTTAACGGGATGAAGGATCCCTCCATTTATCGGAATATATGGATCCGCACTTATAATATAATTAATGAATCCTTGTAGCAAAAAAGAATGCCTTGTTCCATTTGTCACCAAGTTAAAAGCTGATTGAACTTGAGGATCACATCGTGAAAAATCAAAAATCAACTCATCACCATCAACGGTCATATCGACAGCTAATCGAATAGGGACATTTGATACCATATCATCATCCAAATAATCATGGAAAGAATACGTCCCATTTGGAATTTGTTTAATGACTTGCCGTGATCTCATGTCTGCTTGCTCAAGCAAGTCCTCCATCGCATGAAACGTAGATTCCTCGCCAAACTTTTCAACCATCGTTAACACTCGCGTTTCCGCTGTATTGACCGCTGCCACCATCGCATTAATATCACCAAAGTTCAACTGAGGAACACGGCTATTGGCATCTAAGAATGACTTCACGTCTTTGTTCAATTCGCCACGGCGATACAATTTGACAGGCGCAATCCGCAACCCCTCTTGGTGAATATCTGTCGCAAGAGGAGAAATACTTGCCGGAACCAATCCTCCCACATCACTACAATGCACAAATGCCCACGCATAACTAATGATTTGACCATTCTCAAAAATCGGTTTAAAAACATGAACATCTGGTAAGTGCGTCGCTAACCCATCCGTTGTATAGGGATCATTTGTAATGATGATGTCCCCTTCCTCAAATGGTTCACACGCCTCTATCGCTTTTTTCAGACTTAATCCTAAAAAAATCGTCACACCAACTGAGCGAGGGTACACGTAAAAATCACCATTTGGCGCCGCTAATGCCGTCGCAAAGTCGGCCGACTCTTTGACAAATGTCGTATAGGACGTTCGCTCAATGACATGTCCCATTCCGCTCGCAATCGCATTAAAGTAGCTTCTCATAATTTCTAGTGTTGCAGGATCAGATCTCATTTTCCATCTCCCCCTTTGACTCGTTGCAAAATCAAATTACTGTGCTGATCGGTTTTACTTTCCCAGCCATCTAACACAAGCACCGTCGTATCATCTTGCTCAATTACGGCAGGTCCTTGCACAATGTCTCCTGCTA
This sequence comes from Salipaludibacillus sp. CF4.18, assembly GCF_051262595.1. Lineage (NCBI taxonomy): Bacteria > Bacillati > Bacillota > Bacilli > Caryophanales > Bacillaceae > Salipaludibacillus > Salipaludibacillus sp. CF4.18. The sequence goes on along the minus strand of NZ_JBIMEV010000073.1, from coordinate 9,987 downwards.
GGAACGTACTCCGTTCATAAATCGGTGCTGTCACTCTTTTTCCATAGATAACTAACGTCCGATATTCAACAGGCTCCGGGGACTTTTTCGTACGAGACAAAGTCTGTAATGATGGTTTTGGTGTATATCCAACAATTCTCACCCGTAAATTGATGATTTCCAGAAACGCTTCTGGATCCTGATGGCCATATTGCGTTTGATGCAACCGATGGAATGATTGAACAATCTGCTCATGTGTATCCGTTTCAAGCCAATCAGACTGGATAGGAAGTTCAATTTCAAACGCTTGGTTTCTATATCTTGCATCGATAGAGAGGTTCAACTCTGTTTTAGTAATATCTGTTCTCTCTTGGTTTTCCAACCATGATTTCGCTTGGTCGACCAAAACACTGAAATCATTACGTAACGAGTCCATTGGGATATCATGTAGTAAAGCATGACGTGTTTTCATTTCATCATGGATAAAATCAGCCGTCATAGCACCAAGGGCACTAAGCGTACCCGGAAGCGGCGGAACGAGCACATTCTTCGCTTGAATTTCTTCCGCTAAATAGTTTGCCATCACAGGTCCAGCCCCACCAAAACTAAGCAACGTAAATTCTCGAGGGTCAAATCCTTGGTGCTCCATAATTGTACTCATCTCTGCGTACATATTCGCAATTGCCACTCTAATCATTCGGTCCGCTGCTTCTTTGACATCAAGCTGCAAATGGTTTGCGATCGGGCTAAGTGCCTCATCAGATCGATCGACATGAAGCGCTACTCCCCCACCAGCATAACGGCGTTGATTCAAGTACCCGCATAATAAAAATGCATCGGTTAAAGCTGCTTTGTTGCCTATACCATAACAAGCAGGTCCTGGTTCCGATCCTACGGAATCTGGTCCGACTTTTAACAGTCCACCATTATCAATCCACGCATACGATCCGCCACCTGCCCCAATCGAAAACATGGAAACAGCCGGAAGCATCACGGGAAATCCGCCAAGCTGATTGGCCGAGGTGTAAGTTGGGCGAGCCTCATGGATAATCGATATATCCGCGCTCGTTCCACCAACGTCAAATGTCATCACATTTTCTATCCCGGCAGATTCGGCTACTTGTAACGCACCGATGATTCCAGCTGCCGGTCCAGAAAAAAGCGTCTTAACAGGCTGTTCTATCGCTGTTTTCACGTCCATAATGCCACCATTTGATTGGGTAATAAGTGGTTTCGCAGCCACTCCTTCCGTTTTTAAGCGTTTTTCCAATGAGTGGAAGTGCTCACTCACTTTCGGGTGAATATATAAGTTCATCGACGTCATCACTGCCCGTTCAAATTCTCTCATCTGCGGCCAAAGCTCAGACGACATATTCACTTCCATATTAGGATACCTTTCTTTAATTCTTTCTGCGGCCAGTTGTTCATGTGATGGATTGACATAACTATGTAGAAAACAAATTACAATCCCATCAACCCCAGCATCATGTGCTTTTTCAATCGCCGTATCGAGACTTTCCATATCAAGCTCTTGATGAACAGATCCATCAAACGTTAATCTCTCACGAATCGGAAATACCGATTTACGAGGGATAAAGGCTTCAGGGTGCCGCGAACGAAAGTCATACGGGATCGGTAGACGAAGACGCTGCAACGTAAATAGATCTCGAAAGCCTTCCGTAACAAACAACGCTAGATTCGCGCCATTTCTTTGAATGATAGTATTCAAGCCTATGGTTGTACCGTGCACAAAATAATGAATGGTAGATGGATCAATCCCTCTTTCACGCAAGATTTGTAACCCATTTGCAATCCCTTGCGTGGGATGTTCTACGACAGTTGGAGTTTTAAGACTAATCACATCACCACTTGCTTCATTTAAAAGGACAAGATCGGTAAATGTCCCTCCAATATCAATGCCTAAACGGTATTTTTCTGTATTCAAAACAAACAGCTCCCACGTTCTTTTCAAATTAGACTCTTTTTAACTTTAAACCGACAATTATAATAGGGATAATATTACGTTATTATAATAAAAACGTCGAATTTTGTCAAAAGATTCTGATCATTTCCTGCTACTACCTTTATAGATCTTGGCTGCCTTAAAAGTACAGCAGAGAGAGTTCCAGCTTTTTACCCCACCGTTCCGCGGAGGAATCGTCAAGCCCCTCAATATATTCTCTATGTTTACCTATGTATGGACCTTATGAGGTACATAAAAAGACTTCATGCTGTTCATCATTGATATATTCTTCAATATCAGGTGGCACACATCACCATACTTGACCTGCAGTGTGGTGGTCTTATTAGTTTCCTTATACAATAATACTTATTCGTAAGACATCGTAGAGCTCTTATTCAATAGTTTCTAATAAGAAAAAGGGAAGTTAGAAGCCACCCTTGCCTACCGAAGTCAGGTTTTCAAGATCATGAGGCGTATCCCTCAATCTATGAAAAAGCGGATGATTACCATTTCTATCATGCAAGTGGACATTGTTTCTTTTACGGAAAAAAGAGGACCTCTTATTTAGCAGCCTTTACTTTTTTATCTTTAAATGGATTTGATTTGATAGTTCCTGATGAAGAAGTAGAAGAATGGACAATCATGATAGCTGATCATGAAAAACGGCCTCCATTAGAAGAAGCGGTAAGTAGGCTAGCAGAATATGCAAGTGAAAGAATAGAGTAGTCTTCTTTTTCAGAAATGAAATGGGAGGCTATTTTCGTTTATTTGTCAGGAACGAGTAATCACCAAACCTTTTAAACTTTTTTATGTTGCCTCCGATAATTGGATGGAGTCATCTTGTAAAACTTTTTAAAAGAATTGGTGAAATAAGCAATGTCTGAATAGCCTAGTCTTTCAGCCACTTCAGAAATTCGCAGGGACGTTCGCGTTAGAAAAGTGGCTGCTTCCTTCATCCTGAGTGATGTTACATACTCATTAAAGTTCTTTCCGGTTTCTTCTTTAAAAAGCTGACTTAGATAACTTGAATTAAGATAGACTTTTTTAGCAGCTTCCTTCAAACTTACACCACCTGGCATTGAATCTTCAATAAGACGAATCACCTGCTCTGTAGTGGAAATCTCTTCGTTTATCTCTGTTTCCGTACGTTCTTCAACTTCATGAGTTGTTTCGTTATCAGCCAGCCATTTTTTTAGACAATTCTTCATATCCTCCTCTTCTAATGGCTTTAACAAATAGTCAAAAACCCCCATTCGAAGCGCTTGTTGGGCATATTCAAAATCATCATAGCCGCTTATAACAATCACGTCTGTGCAGATTTCTTTATCTCTTATTTGATTTGTCAAAGCCAGCCCATCCATTACAGGCATTCGGATATCCGTTAAAATGATATCAACGCTATGATCCTTTAACCAATCTAATGCTTCCATTCCGTGAGCGACTTCTTTAACTACTTGAAAGGAAAGATTCGTTTTTTCAATCACCTTACGAATGACTGTACGTACCCACTTTTCATCTTCAACTAACAAAATGCTATACATGTTATCACTCCATTTCCTCATATGGAAGACAAATACCAATAGTAGTTCCGCTTTTGTCAGACTTCTTAATTACCAGCCCAAATTCCTCTCCAAAAACAAGTTGATTACGGCGGTGTACGTTAACCATACCAATGTGGGATCCTCCATTAGAAACATCCTTTTGCTTTAAATCAATACGTCGCAGCTTCTTATCACCTTTTGTCATTCCTACACCTGTATCTTTGATTAATAAAACAAAGGTATTTTCAGAATCCTTTTCTGCTGTCACTTCAATAACAATAGGCGCGGTACTTGGTTCTGCACCGTGGATGACAGCGTTTTCTATTAACGGCTGTAAAGAAAATCGGGCAACTTTTTGTCTCCAACACCATTCTGGCATGTTGATTTGATATTCTATTTTCTCATTAAATCTATATTTTTGAATCTTCAAATATAGCATACTCATTTCTATTTCATTTTTAATGTCTACCACTTTGGACTGTTCTTTCAAATTATAACGCAGGAGTTTCCCCATAGAAGCAGATATTGTCGCGATATCATCCCTGTTACTTTCCAATGCCATGCCTCTAATTGTTTCTAACGAGTTGTATAAAAAGTGAGGGTCCATTTGCGACTGAAGGGCCTTTAATTCGGTATCCTTTTGAAGTAACTGTAATTCTGCTTCTTTTATTTGAGCAATATACACTTCCTGTACGAGAGAAGAGATTCTGTCCATCATGTTATTAAATCCCTCGGTAAGTTGACCAATCTCGTCTTTCGATTCCACGGGCACCCTTAGCGAAAAATTTTCTTCATCCACCCAACTAACGGAATCCTTAAGTCTTCTAATAGGTCGTAATAGGTTCGATGAAAAGCTGTATCCAATAACAATTACTATAATAAGAGAAATAACGATTGTTTTAAGAATAATTTTTTTTATATATTCAATCCCTTGGGTAACTTCATGATATGGAATGGTTGTCGCAAGCGTCCAGCCTAACTGCTCAGATTCACTATATGTGATTAAGTCAGGATTTTTGTCTGAACTAACATAGGAGCCACTTTGCTTGTCCTCGATTTCCTGCCAATGCTTTTCATTATACTCTTCTCCAATTTTTTGTGAATTCGGATGATATATGTAATGACCTTCTTGATCAGTGATAAAGAAATAACCAGTATTTCCAGGACTGATCTTTCTGGCAACATCATTTACACGTTGATAATTCAAATCGATAATGAGCATCCCAAAAGGCTGTAACGTATGTGGGTTCACAATCCTTTTAACTACGGAAATGACCGACCGTTCTTTTCCATGCCAATCAATCACTCGACTAATGATCGTAGGCCTAGCCATGCCAGTAATGGAATAATACCAGGGTGTCTGTCTTAAAGAAGCAGCTGTTGATTCGTCAGCGATTCCAGCCGAATCAACAATCGAAATATCGTCAACAACTAACGTGATATTAGCAATATCTGATTGCGAATATGCCTCGTTTCTAAGTACATTTATAATCGATTGGGTAATCCCGCTCTCCTCAATTTCCTCATGACTGTTCATTCTTAAAAATTCGATTGTATCCGGATGATTGACGATTTTTAACGTACTGATTTCATAATCCCATATATAATCCTCTATATACGTTTTTACTTGTTCAATGATTAGCGAGTTGTATTCTTTTGCTTCCTCCTGTAATTCATTGGAAGAATGTATATAAGAAATTGCCCCTACCGTAATTAAAGGTACGATTACGATTACCGTAAAAATAACTAACATCCTTTGGAACAATGGGCGATCCATCATTAGAAAAAACCTAATTATTTTATTTTCTCTAAAATTATGCGACATTTCTCCACCTACTATATGTGTATTATAGTAAAAAACGGTCCTCTATATCTATGATCATAGTAGATTCTTCTATAACTAACAAGAGGCTCACATAAAGATGCGGGCCTCTTGTTTTAATAGGTATGTGATATTCATTTTAACGAGCAGACTCAATGGCATCTAATACTTCTCTATATTGTTCACCATGCTCGTCAATTACGCTACTGGCTGCTTCTTGCCACACGGATACATCGTCTACTTCAACGATTGTCGCACCCGCAGCTCGAACCTCTTCTTCAGAAAACGCTTCAAACTCTGCCCAATTTTCTCTTTGAAAATCAATGGAATCTGTCGCTGCCTGTTTAATAAGTTCTTGATCTTCTTCATCTAATATTTCCCACGTACTAGAAGAAGCAACAAGTACTTCAGGAACGCGTTGATGACCATCTAAAATATAGTAGGGGGCAACTTCAAAATGTCTCGTAGAATAATAACTTGGATAATTATTTTCAGCTGCATCAATAACTCCTGTTTGTAACCCGCTGAATACTTCCCCAAAATCCATCGGAGTTGCACTTGCTCCAAGTGCATTCATTAAGTCTATATTAATAGCGTTTTGTTGGACACGGATTTTTTGACCTTCTAAATCTTCCAGACTATTGATAGGTTCAGATGAGTAGAAATGACGAGCACCTGAACTGTAGTATGCTAAGCCCATCATATTAGAACTCTCTAAGCTCATCAATAAGTTATCACCATGCTCGCTTGAAAGAAAGTTCCATAAATGGTCATCGTTATCAAAAATATACGGTAAGCTGAATACTCCAAAATCTTCATTAAACTCCGCCATAGGACCTGCACTTGTTCTTGTGAAATCAATCGATCCTAATTGAACTTGCTCAAGTACGGCTGACTCTTCACCAAGTGACGCAGAAGGAAACACATCAATGGTAATCCGGCCATCAGAACGCTCACCTACTAATTCCGCAAAATGCTTATCAGCCAAAGTCGTTGGATAATCTGGAGCATGCGTTTCAGCTAATCGGAATTGATAGCTTTCCTTCTCTTCCGCTGGCTCCGCTTCATTATTTCCTGCTTCATTATTTCCCTCTTCATTAGCTGTATTATCTGTTGCTTCCGGATCCTCCTGGCTGACGTTCGAATCACCACCACACGCTGCTAATACTAAAACTACCAGTAACGTTGCTACACTTAATAATATCCACTTTTTACTCATAAAAATTTACCTCCCCTTTTTTAATGTGTTTTTTAAATCTATCTTCATTGTAATTTGAAAACGCTTTCACTAATAGGTGACTAATATTATATTTTTTTGTGTTTTTTTTAGATTGTTACATTATTTATCCGAATTTGTTAGGAAGCCACATGACAATACCTGGAACAAATGTTAACAGCAATAAAATAGCAACCAGTACTAAGTAAAATGGAATTAATGCTTTCGCTCCTTTTTCTATCGGAATTTTTCCTAAGGCACAACCTACAAACAATACCGTACCAACAGGCGGCGTAATTAATCCAATACCTAAATTCAAAATCATAATAATCCCAAAGTGAATCGGATCCATTCCTAATGTTCCTACCGTAATCGGGTAAAGAATTGGAGTCATAATTAAAATTAAAGGTGCCATATCCATCGGTGCACCTAATACTAGTAATAATACCGTGATAATTAACATAATCACAACAGGATTGTCAGATACCATTAAGAAAAGATCTGTTACCATTCCCGGAATTTGTAGATACGCTAAAATAAAAGCAAAAGCTTTAGATGCAGCAATTAAAAACAACACCATCGAAACAGTTCTAAACGTCTTTTTCATAATTAAACCCATTCTGGAAAGTGGGATTTCACGATAAACGAAAAAAACTAATATAAATGCATATAAGCAAGCAATTGCCCCTGATTCTGTCGCAGTAAACTTCCCTGAAAAAATCCCGCCTAGAATGATTGCTCCAGTCATTAAAGAAAGAAAACCATCTAAAAGGATTTTCGGTGCCTTTTTAAGTGGAACGGGCTCTCCTTTTTCATAATTCCTTTTACGTGCAATCACATAGGACATAGCCATTAATCCAATCAACATGATAAATGCCGGGACTATGCCTGCAAGAAATAAAGAAGAAATGGAAACTCCGCCAGCCGCTAGGGCATATAAAATCATGTTATGACTCGGTGGCATAATCACCCCTTGAATGGAACTTGCCGCTGTTACTGCAACTGTGTAATCACTATCGTAACCTTTCTCTTTCATCATCGGAATCATCACAGATCCAATGGATGACACGTCGGCTACTGCTGAACCAGATATATTACCAAATAATAAACTAGTAAAACAGTTTACCATGGCCAAACCACCACGAATCATTCCAACGAAGAGTTGTGCCATATTGATTAGACGTAAAGACAATCCACCTTCACCCATCAGCTGGCCAGCTAAGATAAAGAACGGAACAGCTAATAAAGTATAGGAGTTTACTCCTTGAACTAAATTAGGTACAGCTGTTGCTAAAGAAATATCCAACACCCACATTGTTATCAGAGTAGAACCTACAAGAACTATGGCAACCGGAAAACCTAATAATAGCAATATGATAAAACTGATAGATAAAACTAAGATTCCTAACATCGTTAACTCACCTCTTCCTCATCATCTGATTCTGGATGCCTTCGTGTTTCGATCCCAACGATTTGTAGAAAAGAATAAATGCAAACCAGTACTCCTGTTATTGGCACGATCACATACTGAACACTTCTTGGCAACCCCGTAGCTGCTAGTGTGTTAGCATGCATTAACTCCGTATATTGCCATCCGTAGATCACCAAGTACAGCCCGAATATAAACACAGTGATTGTAATGACCTTTGAAACTTTTTTTTGCGCAGACTGTGATATCCGACGTGTAACCGAATCCATGGATAGATGCAACTTTTCTCTAAAACCAATAGCAATTCCCAAAAAAGCTGTCCAAACCAACAATAGAAGCGTGACTTCCTCAGACCAGAAATAAACAAAGTTTCCTATAGTTCTAGTAAACACTTGTACCGTTACAATAATTACCATTATCGACAGTGTCATTAAGGCAAAAATTTCTAACAGCCGATCTAAACTAAGAGCAATTTTTTTTATAATTTTATACATCGTCATCCCCCCTTCTCCTTAGATGTTATTATAATTGTAAGGGACTTTCGCAACTTTGGAAACGGTTACATTTATAGATTTATTTGTGATTTTTTTAGGTTTATATTCTTTTAGATGATTGTTCCTCTGAAAGAGCATCCACCGTTCTTTCGCTACTCCAAATAGGATTGGAAGCCTTGAACATCATTGACATAGGATTCTATGGTTTTTGTAGATTTCCATCACACTTAAGTTACCAAAGTTTTTTCGTAAGATTACGTATAGTTTTGGCGTCACTCTGTGTTCAATCGCTCAAGATATTCCATGTAGTTTCGGAGTAATTCTTAATCAGCCGAATTTGGTATGCTTTTAAGAGCTCTAGCGAAGGATTCTGCGAAACCATTCTTGACCATTGAGTTTTATGACATGAACATTTGTCATTGTTTCACTCTCCTTCTATTTCGAAAATAGTTCTATCATGACGAATACAAACAGGTGGGCTTCCTAGATTGATTTCCTGACACATTGCCCATCCAATGTAGCCATCCTCATCTCCACGTTTTACAAGACTAAACACCCAATTCAGATTCTCTGCATCCTCATGCATTGCACAAGAAAGCAAAAACAACTCTTGCAATGATTCCAGCAAATGAGGTGGAAACATTTCTTCGTCTACTTCTTCTTTTGAAAACATGTTAGCTTCCCAAGTAAGAGATCTTAATTCTTGCTTTGAAAACATCACTTGCCTCATTAAATATGTCACAAATAATTCTTCTGCTTCCCCCATGGTTAACTTACACATAGCCCTTTTTCCTTTAATGATACAAACGATTCATCACAAACGATTACATGATCTAATATCTCAATGCCCATCATCTTGCCTGCTTCTATCAATTTTTTGGTTACAGCAATGTCTTCCTGACTTGGTTCTGGATTATTTGACGGATGGTTGTGACCAAGAATGAGTGACGCTGCATTGCTTAAAATACCTACTTTCATGACTTCCCTAGGGTGAACAATACTCGCATTGAGCCATCCAATGTGACACGTATGGATGGCTGTAGGTTGGTTCTTCGTATCCAGTGCCATTACAACAAAATGCTCACGATCAACGCCATCTAAATATTCCTTAAACAACTCCCAAGCATCACTCGGACTAGCAATTCTTCGGTTCTTATACAACAAGCTTGCTTCTCGAACCAACTTGACACTCACAATGTTCACTCTCTTAGCTGGCTGCTCTTTTACCTCCTTCACAATATCTACTAATGGCAGGCTAACTGTTCTGTGCTCTCATACTTTTTCATTTTAACTTCCTCCTGAAATAAAAATTGCCCCTACTCCCATAAAGGGAGTAGAGGCTTTGGTTGTTTGTTACTTTGACGTTTAACAGTCACAGTTCAAACGTACGTTATCATTTTAATAATATATATTTAATTGTTGTTTTATTACATTTAGGTTATTTTATAATTAGCGTAATCACAAATTAACTCGCTACCCATGCAAATCCTGTTGTTGGCCCTGATTATACTTATTTAAAAAAACACTATTTTGAGTTGCATGG
>NZ_JBIMEV010000072.1:0-17698 GCF_051262595.1 Salipaludibacillus sp. CF4.18 | reverse complement strand
ATCAACCCTCTAATAATCCTAATTTAAAAGAACATGCACAACTAGCACAGGAGGCAGCGGCAGAGGGAATGGTACTTTTAAAGAATAAAAAAACATCTTTGCCTTTAGTTAAAAAAGCAAAGATCGGCTTGTTTGGCAACACTCAGATTGAAACAATTAAAGGCGGTACTGGAAGTGGTAATGTACACTCGGCATACGTTATTTCTATTGCAGAAGGTTTGGAAAATAGGGGATTTCAGCTCCATCAAGGACTTTATAACAGCTATAAGACATATATTTCAACCTTAAGAAATCAGCCACAGTATGAAATTAAACCAGACCCAGTAGGAATTGACTTTGGTTATGTTATACCGCAAATCCCGGAAAAACCACTTAAAGGCAATGAGATTAGTACTGTCGAAAAAGAAACCGATCTAGGGGTGATTGTTATTGGCAGAATATCAGGAGAATTTGAAGATCGAAAGAATGAAAAAGGGGATTTTCTTTTAACGGACAATGAACAAGTAATGATTGAATCCGTAGTAGACCAATATCATGGAGCAGGAAAAAAAGTCGTGGTTGTTCTTAACATAGGGGGACCTATAGAGGTAGCTAGTTGGAGAGATAAAGTGGATGCGGTTCTCTTAGCATGGCAGCCTGGTCAGGAAGCGGGGCATGCAGTAGCCGATCTATTATCAGGTAGTGTGAATCCATCTGGTAAACTTTCTACAACATTCCCTATGGAATACAATGATGTACCTTCGGCAATGAATTTTCCAGGTAGCCCTGAGGAAAACCCTAAAGTAGTCCGTTATGGAGAAGATATTTATGTAGGGTATCGATATTACACAACTTTTCAAGTAGAGCCTGCCTATGAGTTTGGATATGGATTATCTTATACCACCTTCAGCTATCAAAATGTAAAAGTAAAAAAAAGAAACGATGGAATTACAATTGAGGTGGCTGTAAAAAACACAGGGGATGTATCGGGGAGAGAAGTAGTACAAGTTTATCTCTCAGCACCTGATGGCAAATTAGAAAAACCGGCACTAGAACTAAAAGCATTCAAGAAAACAAAAGAATTAAAACCAAATCAACAAGAATTATTGACATTTAATCTTAATGCAAAAGACCTTTCTTCATTTGATGAAGAAAAATCAGTATGGGTAATAGAAAAAGGTTCTTATGAAGTAAACATAGGGTCTTCTTCTGAAAACATACATGAATCAGCAAAATTTGAAGTAGATAAAGACATCATTGTAGAAAAAGTAAATGATGTGTTAGAACCACAAGTCGAAATACCTAAACTTTCGCAAAATGAATGATTTCAATGGCAAAAAACATAATTATTAATGAGTAGAACAGTACGAAGGTCTTATTATGACTAAGATTTCCGAGAACCAGTCCTTGTCTTGTAAGTCATTTAAATCGCGACTGGCATAACAGCATCTTCAAAACGGTTTTTTACCGCTCGTTGGTTTAGATTCGCCATGTAAGTACCACATGTTATAAACAATGGCTTCTTCCTAAATAAAATTTCCGTAGGAGCTAATCGCAATAATCTTCTCTATGGAAGCTACCGCAGAACCATCCTGAATATGAGCTTGGGTTAAATTGAGTTCAACTCCTTCTATATTTTCCAGAGCTTCGATTGGAATCTTTGATACAATTATGTCATTTGAAACAATTGAACATGTACCTGATGCCCAAGAGTTTTTATCTAGTATTTGTAAGCTCCTTAAACCAGGTGGAACCCTGATCTTATCTACACCGTTTGGAGCAGGAAAAGGAATAAAATCGGGTGTGCCTTTCCATTACCATCAGTTAACGGAGACAGAATTGATTGATCTTTTTAATGACTCGGAGCTTGAATTTCAATGCGTCGATTTTTATTTTCAGCTAGGAGTTGTCGTTGAAAAAGTGAAACGTCCAGATGCACACTATCCTATTGGAATTGTTGTTGCTAGAAAAGCTAACTAATAAATAAAACGGAGCGGTCTAAATTAGATCTCTGCGTTTTCTATGGGGACATTAAATGACTTGAGTGTTTTCCTTAACTCTACTTCTAAGAAATTTTCCTTTGATGGATTTTTAATAAATGGGGATTTTCAAAAACAGCGACACCTCGATAAAATCCTGCAAATTGTCTGATTGTTTCTTTTTCATCAGGCGTAAGATTACGCTTAAATATGATTTCCATGATAACCTCCAACTACCTTTATATCTAAAGAAAGGACCTATCACGTGTGTGTAGGTCCTTTCTTTCATTTCACTAATAAAACAGGTATCTGCACATATTTCAATACTTTGTAACTGACACTGCCAAGAAGCATTGTTTGAACGAGACTTCTGCCGCGACTACCTATAATTAAGCAATCAAAAGAATGATTGTTTGCATGTTCAATAATTTTTTCAGGCGGAACTCCATGTAAAGTAGTGATTTTAGAGAAGATTCCTGCCTTTGTGAACTTATCTTTAAATACGACTAACATATCTTCTCGTTCTTTTGATGCTGAATGTGAGTCGCCGCTCTGCAATATATCTGATTTAGACTTACTACCATCTATAACATAAAGGATTTCAATACTTGCATCACCTGATAATTTTGCTAATTCAATTGCTTTATCCGCTGCACGATGGGAATGGTCTGAACCATCCGTAGTCAACAATAATTTGGAAAACATTTACTGAACAACCTCCACTTTAATTATCTCGTAACGATTAGTGCCCTGAAGCCTTACTTAGGCCACCTATTTTATCCATCAAAATTGAACTTTGTTTATCTAAGCCACGTATTTCAACTTTAATGCCTCGTTGTTCAAATTTCGATTCAGCCTTATCCATCGCGCCTACGGCAGAATCATCCCATAGTTGAGCTTTAGATACATCAATATTTACCTTATCTACATCTTCATTGAAATCAAATGAGGCAATAAAATCTGTTACTGAGGCAAAAAATAACTGGCCTTTCAAATGATACACTTTTACAGAGTCTGCTTCCAAAGATGATTCAACCTTTACTTTGGAAATCTTAATTGCAAAGAATATAGTACTTAAGACTACGCCTGCAAAGACTCCTTTAGATAAGTCATGGGTGTAGAGAACCGTTCCGACAGTCACAACCATGACGGCGGCGTCTGTCCGTGGAAGTTTGTGAATATTCTTTAATGAGTTCCAATCGAACGTACCAATCGCAACCATGATCATAACACCGGCTAATGCAGCCATTGGTATTTGTACGACGATATTTCCTAGCGCTATGATAAGGAACATAAGAACAGCGCCAGCTACAAGAGAAGATAATCGTCCATTTCCGCCTGATTTCACGTTAATAACGGATTGACCGAGCATCGCACAGCCTGCCATACCGCCAAAACAACCAGTAATCATGTTCGTTATCCCTTGTCCAAGACTTTCCTTGTTTTTGTTACTATCCGTATCGGTCATATCATCAACAATTGAGGCCGTTAATAAAGATTCTAATAGACCAACAATGGCTAATGCCAATGCATATGGAAAGATAATCATAAGTGTTTCAAATGTTAAGGGGATGCTTGGTAAAGCAAAAATTGGTAGTGTTTGTGTTAAACTCCCCATATCTCCTACTGTTCGAACGCCAGTATTTACAAAGATAGCAATTGCTGTAACGACGATAATTGCAACTAAAGTAGAAGGAACGGCTTTCGTAAACCGTGGCAAAATATAAATGATCAATAGAGTCAAAGCTACTAATGAGTACATGATCCAAGTTTCTCCTGCAAAGTGTTGAAGCTGGGATGTGAAGATCAGAATGGCTAATGCATTAACAAATCCAATCATTACAGATCGTGGAATAAACTTCATGAAGCTTGCCAACTTAAATACTCCGAACAATAATTGAATAATACCTGTTAAAATTGTGGCAGCCAGTAGATATTCTAAACCATGATCTGCAACCAATGTAATCATAAGAAGTGCCATTGCTCCAGTTGCTCCGGAGATCATTCCAGGTCTTCCGCCGATGAAAGCTATAACAACGCAAATACAAAATGACGCATAAAGACCGACCATCGGATCTACTCCAGCAATAATAGAGAAAGCAATTGCCTCTGGAATAAGGGCTAATGCTACTACTATACCCGCTAACACGTCACCTCTAATGTTTCCTAACCATACCGTTTTCAGTTTTTGTATTAAATTCACTGAAGCACCTCTTCCTATATTATTTTTGTTTATGAACTCTCCCGAAGAAAGTTCGATCGGCATCAACTTTTAGAGTGTAACATTAGATCTTTATTTATCGAAATTTGATGTAAGCGTCTATCATCACTTATTTCCATCGTTTTTCTCATTATTTCTCTTGTTTAATTAACATTTGAGGTTATTGGCAAAAAAACAGTATAAATTATACTCAATTATAAATGATTATAGATAGTAATGCGTAGAGATAAACTTTTTGAAACGGGTCAATTGGTTTAAAATACAGTATAGATGGTATAATTATAAATAGATTATGCTTCTATGGCATTTAACTTTGATCTTCGTAAGTCTGTTAGGAAAACAAGCAAAAACTGCACCTCGAATTGTTAGCTGAGACTAACAATTCGAGGTGCAGTTCATATTTTTAATTACCATTTAAACAAAATTTAGAAGCAGAGTGCGGTTTTAAAGTACTAAATACGATCTCAAGAGGAAAAGTAAAACTAGTGATCAATCATTTTTTATTTTTTGTACTAAACGTTAGTGAAGTTGTAGAAGTATATCACATTAAATTATTTTAATGTGACCGCAAAATGATAAATAGGATGAATTCAATGTTATAATCTGTTTACATATTTAAATACATTTAAATATAAATGGTTATAATTGAATCTATGTGATGCAATGAAAATGTCTGTTTTGTGAACCCGCTGATTTTTCTTATGCTTTTTTGTGCCCTGGTGAACTTTGGTGTGAGAAGAAACGTAAAGAGGATAATTCATAGAATTATCCTCGAGTCTTGCTTTTATGTTTTGAAGGTTAAATGCGCTCTCCATTTTTCAGTTTTTCGATATAAATATCCAGATCATCTTTTTTTACACGCCAATGCCTTCCTATTTTAAAGCCAGGCATTTTCCCATCTTGAACAAGTTTATATGTAGTCATTTCACTAATTTGTAAATACTTCGCAACTTGTGAAATTGTCATAATTTCCGGATTCATGCTTTCCCTCCCTAAATCTTCGGAGTATTTGCTTCTTTAATTATAGCACGTTGTAAATCAATATATACTGTTGTTCCTAAAATTAGTGTGAACATAGTATGACTTTGGTCTCTTTTAGTAACTAGATTTTTGTATAATATACGATATTTCTTTGAGACTTGGTTGAAAACGTAGAATTCAGTATTTGAATTTTATTAGGAAAAAGCGTAGGTATGTTATTAATGCAGAGTAGAAGGTCCGCCCTGTGCTGAGTGAGGTGCTAATCGAATGGAGGGGGAGTTTCCCTGATATGTGTGTCGAAAAGAGAACTGTCATCTAAACAATAAAATGAAAGCACTGAAAAAGTATTCTCTACTTTTTTCAATGCCTTCTAATACTATGCGGTTAATTTATCCTAATGTATTTCTATCGACATTGTTTGCATTGTGAGTGGGGATAGAAATATTCGATAATGCTTCCCCAGCTTCGTTTTGAAAGACGTTTTGCGTTGCTAAGTCCCCGATAGAAAGCATTCCAACCAACTGATCGTTTTCAACAACAGGTAATCTGCGTATTTGCTGTTGAGCCATTAGTTGGGCAGCTTCATGAATGTCCATATTTACGTCAGCGACACTTAAGTTATTACTCATACATTCTGACACTTTAGAGTCAGCTTGCAATCCATGTGCAGTAGCACGTAATGTGATATCTCGATCAGTTATAAGGCCCCTGAGTTGTCCATTTTCTACTACTGGGATAGCCCCTATATCGTTTCGTTCCATTAGGGTAGCTACTTCTTGAATGGATTGTTGTGGGGCTACGGATACTGGGTTACTACTCATTAAATTTCTTATCGATTGATTCATGTTATTCACTCCTTTGAGTATTAGGTTTTACCAATAGAATGAAAATATGTGTCAGCCTTTAAGATAGAAGATTATTCGTAATTCTACGGACTTTTAGTAGTGGAAGTTTCTTGTTTTGACAGGCAAGGAAGATTTACGAGGTCGTCTAGTGTATAATTGACTTAAATTCTTTAATTGGAAATATGCGGGAAATATACATAGTGTCTAATTAGCATAACTACTTATTATATTTTTAAAAAATGAAAAGACAATAATCAAAAGTTTTATAAGTTAAAAGACAAAAAAAATTGGAGACTATATATTATGAAAACAAAAAATCATCAAGCATCGGTTTTTGCCCTTGGTGGATTAGGTGAAATCGGAAAAAACACTTATGGTGTACAATTCCAAGACGAAATTATTATTATAGATGCGGGAGTAAAGTTCCCCGAAGATGAATTATTAGGAATCGATTTAGTTATTCCTGATTATACGTATTTAGTTAAAAATGTAGATAAGATTAAAGGGGTTTTTATTACTCATGGTCACTTGGACCATATTGGTGGTCTTCCATATTTACTGCGTGAAATAAATGTGCCAATATACGCTGGAAAATTAGCATTAGGTTTATTAAGTAAACAGTTGGAAGAACATGGTTTATTGCGTACAGCGGATTTGCGAGAAATTAATGAAGATGAGATTGTTAAATTTCTAAAGACATCTATTTCATTTTATAGAACGACACATAGTATTCCAGACTCATTCGGTGTTGTTGTAAAGACGCCAGCTGGAAACATCGTCCATACTGGGGACTTTAAGTTTGATTTTACACCGATTGGAGACCCGGCAGACTTAACGAAAATGGCTAAAATAGGAGAAGAAGGTGTTCTTTGCCTGTTATCAGATAGTACAAATAGTGAAGTTCCAGGATTCTCTATGTCCGAACGCAAGGTTAGTGAAAGCATCGACCAGATTTTCCGTTCTGTCGATGGAAGAATTATTTTTGCAACGTTTGCATCTAATATTTATCGACTACAACAAGCAGTAGATGCAGCAGTTAAATATGGTCGAAAAGTAGCTGTTTTTGGAAGAAGTATGGAGTCTGCAATAACGATAGGAACAGAGTTGGGATATATTAAAGCACCAAAAGATACATTTATTGATTCATCACAGTTAAATAAAATTCAAAAAGATAAAGTAGCCATCCTATGTACGGGCAGTCAAGGGGAACCTATGGCAGCACTCTCTCGAATTGCCTTTGGTAACCATCGTCAAATTCAAATTATCCCTGGAGATACCGTAGTTTTTTCTGCATCACCAATACCAGGGAATACGTTAAGTGTGAATAAAACAATTAACCAACTGTTCCGAGTTGGGGCAGAGGTTATCCATGGTTCATTAAACGATATCCACACGTCTGGTCACGGGGCGCAGGAAGAACAAAAGCTTATGCTTCGATTAATGAAACCGAAGTATTTCATGCCAATTCATGGAGAATATCGGATGTTGAAACAGCATACGAAACTCGCTCAGGATTGTGGGGTTTTAGAAGAAAACTGTTTTATTATGGAAAACGGTGAAGTTTTAGCACTAGATAAAACGGAAGGTTCCATAGCAGGCAAAATTCCGTCGGGAGATGTTTATATAGATGGAAGCGGCATTGGAGATATAGGAAACATCGTTATAAGAGATCGCCGTATTCTTTCTCAAGAAGGACTTGTCGTCGTCGTTGTTACGATAGACATGAAAGAATACAGGGTCACAGCAGGTCCAAGTATTATTTCGCGTGGGTTCGTTTATATGCGTGAGTCTGGCGATTTAATTAATGAAGCGCAAGGAATGCTAACTGACCATTTGACTCTATTAATGGAAAGAAAAACAACAAAATGGTCTGAAATTAAGAATGAGATTTCCGGCATACTCACCCCATTTTTATATGCTAAAACGAGGCGTAAACCAATCATTTTACCAATTATTATGGAAGTATAGACAGATAAAAATTCGTTCAATCATGGGCACTTCAAAGTGATTTATACTTTGAAATGCCTTTTTGTACGGAATGATTGCCTATTTTAAATAAAGTTGTTTGTATTTAAACTGAATAATTGATTATGATAAAATTACAACATTACCAATTATTTGAATATTTTGTATACTTGTGATATTTTTTAAGTAACACTTACCGTGCAGGGTGAAAAAAATTAGAAGAATAATAGCATACATAAGTTAGGAGGTGTTAATAACATTATAAAGGGCTAATCGTATAATCTAGTCTGATATGAAAGCTTTTTAATATCAAAATTGTTTGAAAAGAGGATGGTAGATGATGAGTATTATGAACTTGGACATGGCTAAAAAGGTTATTGCAGGAGCAGAGGCAGAGGCTTCAAAGATGGGCGTTCAGATGGTTATATCTGTGGCAGATGAAGGCGGTAATTTGATAGCTGTTCATAGGATGGACGACGCCTGGCTGGCGAGTATTGAAATCGCACAAAATAAGGCCTGGACATCTGTGGCTTTGAAAATGCCTACTTCTAAGCTCGCAGAAGCAACAGTCCCGAATGCTCCACTTTATGGGTTAACTACAACTAATCAAGGACGTCTTGTCGTGTTTGGTGGAGGTTTTCCACTGGAAGTAAACGGAAAAGTAGTCGGTGCAATTGGCGTGAGTGGTAGTGCTGTGCCTGACGACGAAAAAGTGGCAGAAGCAGGTGTGAAAGCATTCAACGAACTTAATTAGAACTGTAAATAAGTAGTATTCATTACCTATATAGGAGGGATACAATGGCAGGCAATCGTGGCGTTGTTTACACCGGTTCTGGAAGTGTGGCAGTGAAATAAATTGGCTATCCTGATCTCGTCATTAAGGACGGCCCAGGGGTTAACCCGTTAAATGTTGGTCGCAAGTGTGAACATGGGGTCATTCTCAAAGTCGTGACAACGAATATTTGCGGCAGTGATCAGCATATGATTCGTGGTCGGACAACGGCCCCAATTGGTCTTGTGCTCGGTCATGAAATTACAGGTGAAGTCATCGAGGTTGGAAGAGATGTCGAATTTATTAAAAAAGGTGATCTCGTTTCTGTCCCATTTAATATAGCATGTGGTCGTTGTGTGATGTGCCGGGAACAAAAAACACATATATGCACAAACGTTAACCCGGACCGACCAGGTTCTGCATACGGATATGTGGACATGGGTGGATGGGTAGGTGGGCAATCGGAATACGTGATGGTTCCATATGCAGATTTCCAGCTACTTGTTTTTCCGGACAAGGATAAGGCAATGGAAAAAATCTTGGACTTAACGATGCTTTCTGATATTTTTCCTACTGGATTTCACGGGGCTTACTCAGCAGGCGTAAGAACAGGATCGACCGTATACGTGGCGGGTGCTGGTCCAGTTGGACTGGCTGCTGCGCACTCGGCTCAATTACTAGGGGCATCCACGGTTATTGTTGGAGATTTAAACGAAGAAAGGCTGCAACAAGCTAGAAGTTTCGGCTGTGAAACGGTGAATCTTACAAAACATGATCGTTTGGGTGAACAAATTGACCAAATTCTTGGACTGCCAGAAGTAGATTGTTCTGTCGATGTTGTAGGGTTTGAAGCCTCCGGGCATGGGGAAAATGCTGGGGAACAACCAGCCGCTGTTTTAAATGCAATTATGGAGGTTACACAGGCTGGTGGCAAACTTGGTATTCCCGGTTTATATGTGACTGCCGATCCTGGAGGAGTAGATAAAGATGCGCAAACCGGATCTTTAAAAGTTAATTTTGGACAAGGTTGGGCAAAAGCACATACGTTTGTGACCGGCCAAACGCCAGTCATGCAATATAATCGCAATTTAATGAAGTCGATCCTTTCGGGGAAAGCGCGCCAAAGCAGTAAATGCGACCGTGATCGGACTAGATGAAGCCCCACAAGGGTATAGTGATTTTGACGGCGGAGCAGCTAGAAAGTTTGTGATTGATCCGCATGGATTGATTAGTTGATGGTATGAAATAAGAGATAAAAAATACTCCAAAAGGCCTGAAAAAGTAAAGTTTTGCTTTTTCGGGCTTTTTTTTGCAGGATAATTATATTGATTTTATATTTTAATATATTGTTAAACACCTTCGATGAAAAGGCTCCAGTTTGTTATATGCGGACGCTTTACACGGGCAATGCTTCAGTCTTTAAGGTTAATTACCAATTTACTGAAAAGTATAATTGACTGAAAATTAATAATGTTCCGTTTTTTACAATGAAATTTACAGAAATATAATGTATTCTAAATGAAATAGGAACTACAGAGTCAAACGACAAATATAAATTCAGCAAAATTTAGTTCTGTGTGACGATTCAAACTAGGAGGAGATAGGATGGCAGTTCAAGATAAAATAGGTCAAATGAGGCATCCGTTAGAACCGTTAACTCCAGATGAAATTACGGAAGCTGTTGCTATTATAAAAGAAAAAAAGAATCTTTCAGAAGATGCTCGGTTTGTTCAAGTTGTCTTGCAGGAGCCTTTAAAGGAAACTGTATTATCTTTCAAAGATGGGGATCCTGTAAATCGGGAAGCTTCAATTATTATACTAGACAATGGATCGGAACAGACGTATGAAGCAGTTGTTTCAGTAACTCACAAAGAGGTAACAAGTTGGAAGTATATACCCGATGTGCAACCGGGGATTATGTTAGATGAATTTGAAAGAGTTGAGGAAATTGTTAAAAATTATCCAAAGTTTCAAGATGCGTTATTGAAAAGAGGTATAACAGACACTGAATTAGTCATGGTTGATCCTTGGTCAGCGGGTAATTTTGGAGTGAAAGAAGATGTAGGAGTACGATTAGCACGAGCAATATGCTGGGTTAAAAAGTTTTCAACTGATAATGGCTATGCATACCCATTAACTGGGATTGTCGTCTACATCGATTTAAATAAAATGAAGGTTCATAGATTCGAGGATCATGGGGGACGTTCACTGCCTCCAACTGATGCAAACTATACACCGGAAGCATCTGATAGTATCTCTCCCAGAACGGATTTAAAACCGTTAGATATTGTTCAGCCCGAAGGACCAAGCTTTGAAGTAGAGGGTCATTACATTAAATGGCAAAAGTGGCATATTCGATTTAGTTTTACACCAAGAGAAGGGCTTGTTCTTCACACAGTGGGTTACGAGGATAAGGGTGAAGTTCGACCAATTTTATACCGTGCAGCTTTATCTGAGATGGTTGTTCCATATGCAGATGGAAGTTTTGCTCATAATACCCAAAATGCTTTTGATGCTGGTGAATATGGAATGGGTCAGCTCGCTAACTCTTTATCTTTTGGGTGTGACTGTCTTGGAGAGATTCGTTACTTTGATGCTACCATGACGGATAGTAGAGGAAATGTAAGAACAATTCCTAATGCAATCTGTCTACACGAAGAGGATTATGGAGTTGCGTGGAAGCATACTGACTGGAGAACAGAACAAGTAGAAGTTCGTAGATCACGGCGATTGGTTCTTTCATTCTTTTGCACTGTCGGCAACTATGATTATGGGTTTTATTGGAGCTTTTATCAGGATGGAACCATTGAAAATGAAGTGAAATTAACAGGAATTCTAAATACAGGTACATTTGATGAAAGTGGCACATCAAAATACGGGACAGAAATTGCTCCACAATTAAATGCAGTTCACCACCAACATTTTTTCAATTATCGTTTGGACACAATGTTAGATGGGAAAAATAATTCAGTCGTTGAAGTCAGTACACTCCCAGAGAAAAAAGGTGCACACAATCCGTATAATAATGCTTTTTATGTTGATACAAAAACATTAAAAACAGAGTTGGAAGCAATGAGAAAGATGGATTTCGATTCACAACGTACATGGAAAATTATAAATTCCAACTCATTAAATGCAGTAGGAACCCCAGTGGGTTATAAAATAATGCCGGGCGAAAATTGTCTACCTTTTGCAAGTGATGATTCGAGTGTGATGAAACGTGCAGGATTTCTTAAGAATCACTTACATGTTACGAAGTTTGATTCTAACGAAAAGTATGCTACAGGTAATTACCCTAATCAACATGAAGGTGGAGATGGTTTACCGAATTACACAGCTGCAAACCGCAATATCGAAAATGAAGATATTGTTGTGTGGTATACCATGGGTCATCACCATGTTACTCGTCCCGAAGATTGGCCAGTTATGCCAACTGCTTATATTCATTTCCAATTGAAACCAGTTGGATTTTTTGATCGAAATCCAGCTATTGATTTGCCACGACCTTCGGCTAAAGCACATTCAATGTGCCATACATCTAAGGATTCATCTTGTCATTAAAATGAACGAAGAGGCAGCTGATGAAAAAACATCAGCTCCTTTTGTTAGTAAGTGGGGGGAAATCTATGTTAAGTATGATCACAATATTGCTAATCGTGTTTTACACGAGCTATTTTTATAGTAAAGCTAACAAAAGTAATGTTAATTATATGACTGGTAAATGTATCTCGATGGCTTTAAGTATGCTGACTGGCTCGATTATTGGTGTGGTAATAGGTATTATGCTTAGAGGAGAACTTGCATACGCGACAATTTTAGGCATTTTAGCAAGCTTTATTGTCGGATACTTTATCGGAAAACCATTTAGTAAACATGCTATTGCAGAATCATTAGCAGCTGGAATGATGGGTGGGATGATGGGAGCGATGTTAGGCGAAATGCTTCGTGTAACCGAAATTATCCCAATGTTATTCTTCTTGAACATTCTTTATATCATAAGTATCTATGTAATAATCTTATGGATAAAAAGAGAAAATACAGTTGAAGAATTATCATCTGCTTCATATAAAAAACAAATGGGGTTACTTTTATCAGTTGTCTTTCCTTCAATACTTATTGGTCTAGTAGCTTTTTACGAAAATGATCTTACAGATAACTTCACCCCTACGAACGTAGAAGAAACTCATGATCATAGTGGTCACTAATGTTGGTTACTTATATTGAATTCAAAGCAATACTTTCGTATCTAGTTGACAACTAAAAATTAATTCTAATAAAAGGCTTCACTCTATCCAAAATAGTTTTCATTACTGTTTCATAGATAGTGATAATATTAGGTGATAAGGTAGTAAATCACATCTTTGGCTTTGGGGTGTGATTTTTATTATAAATCTAAGAATAAATGATAATAATTTTCGGGCTTAATGAAGAATTCAATTATACTATTTTTGTATGCAATGAATACTTAATAAATATTTATAATATAGAATGATTTGTGTTAGATTTAAAACCATACCAGTTATTTGAAAAAACAGAAAAATGGAAGCGTTAACAAATAGGGAGTTGCTTGAAAATTATCAATTGCTGTAACTTATCTGTTAGCTGAGTATTAAAAGAGCTATAATAAACTTTATTCTAGAATATGGAAGAAGGGGAAAGATGAATCAATTTTCTAAGGACTCTATTGAAAAGGTCATCTCATTTATGGATCAAATTTCACAGGTTGAAAATGACTTTAGAAAACAAGTATTATTTGCCTTTAGGGATACTTTTGGTTTTAATAAATCTAATTTTTGGTTATGTGATGAAAGCAGTAATCTCATAAATCCTGTTTCATTAAATTCCATTGAAAGTATGAATGATTATTTAAATAATTACAGTGAAATTGATATTCTTGTTCCTAAAAGTATTTCATCTCGTATAAATCAAAAAAGTGTAATTGATGTTCTTGATATTTTAACACTGAAAGAATATGAAAGAAGTGAGTTCTACAATGATTTTATGAAAAAACATGGATTGTTTAATAATATTGGCTTATTTCTTTATGGTAAAGGTAATGTAGTTGGAATGATAGACTTTTCGTGGTCAAAAAAGGAGTTCTATCTTAGTTCGGAAGATAGAGGCTGTTTGGAAGTACTGTCCAAATATCTATCTAAAAAAGTTTGTGAAATAGAGGGGAATACTTCGGGACAACAAATAGAGAATATGTCAGGTCGTAAGTATTTATCACCTAGGGAGAAGGAAGTTCTTGAACTTATCCGGAAGGGGTTATCAAATAAGGAGATTGCTAATACTCTTTTTATTAGTGTAAACACGGTTAAAAAACATAGTCAAAGCATGTATCAGAAGTTAGGAGTAACTAATAGAACAAGCTTGTGTTACGAAATTAGCAATACAAATGATAACTGTCTTTATAGCATAAAAAGGTAAAACACAAATAATATAAATTAAAACTTGATTATTCTTTATTAATGCTCATTCTTAAAGAAAGTTTTTAATCTGAAATTATATTATAGAAGTACCTTAGCATGTACTTGCTGCCTTTTTGAAGGAGAGTACTTCTCTTTTTTTTGTATAAAGTAACTGTACTACTAGTACGTTGTCGCGAAACCTTACACTTTTTCTTTTTAAGCCCATCTGGATTTTCCTTTGACCAAATTATCTTACCTTTAAAAAATTATACAAGAATAGATGTTAGCATTTTAATACGAAATTCGTAAAAGTGAAATTAAAAGGTTTATGGTTAAAGAGTAGCCTTGTAAAAGTACTGTTTTGGGGTAAGATTCATGTAATTTTTGAAATCTTTGTAAAAGTGGGCTTTGTCATAGAAGTAATTATCATCAATGACGTCATTTAAATTTGAACGTTTATTTATCAGTGAATGGACAGAGTCTTGTAATCTTACGATCTGACTAAATTGTTTAGGCGAGAAACCAATATATTCATCAAACTTTTTTCGAATATATCGATCGGAATAACCTGTTTCTGTTGATAACTCTTTTAGATTTAGTAATCCATTTGAATTGTAAATTTTGAAAAGACAATGGTTTACAATTTTTTGGCAATCATTGTATGAGCGGCGTTTAGAATATAGCAGAGAATTAAACCTGGTAATACGTTCTTTGAAGCTTTGAAGAGTAACAATTTCTTCTATTAATGGTTGATCTATAGTAAGTATATCAGATAGTGAGAGTTGCTGATGTTGAAGAATTTCTTTAATTGAGCATTGAAATACTATAGAACTTTGTAACGGAGAGAGTCTAACTGCAAAATACTCAGAATTAGGTTTGAAGGAATATGAACAGCGTTGCTTAGGACTGGTCGCTACATTTGCAGATGGATATGAGGGATTACAACTGAAAAGTAATTCTAGACATCCATCTGGAATAATTGGTAAAAATCCTAGAGAGCTTTTGTTGGTTTTAAATTGATAATATAATGACACCTGGCTTTGCAACGTCATAACTGGCTTATGCTCAATATAATAATCACAATTGAGCTTTAATTCAGGTTGAGAGGGATTAAACATTGATAAATCCATTGTTGTTATCATAACAATCCTCCTTTTCTATTTCAGAATTTGTTGATGGTTATCATGTATTTAAAGAGAAATCACAGTAAATTTGATCTTTTAAAAGTGACTACCCTACCTAACTTAATTTAATTGTTTTCAGATTAATCTAAAAGCCACGAGGAAGTCAACCCTATTTATATTTGAAAAATCTTTGTGAGTACAAAACTGTTGACTCAAAAGAAAATCTATAGACTTGTCTATAGATTTGAAGATACTAGGGTTGTTCATTGGAATTTATACATCTAGAATTTGGAAATTAAATTATCGATTGATTACTATAATATGGCCCATAAGGGTAATAGATATGCTCCTTTTAAATATTTATAATTAAAATGAGTAAACACCATGTTAGTGTATTATGAAAGCGATTTAATCTTACAAGTGAATAGAGATTTTTATAGGTCAAAAGTTAAGAGCATTATTTAGGTGAAGCGAGTTTACAATATTAAAAATACTACATTTCGAAGGAGATATTATATGACTACGACATCATATCAACTATTTATTAATGGCAAATGGATTGATTCTGTATCAGGAAAAACGTTTGATTCCTATAATCCAGCAACGAACGAAGTGAATGCCTCGGTGTCGGAAGCGAATGGAGAAGATGTAGACATAGCGGTTAAAGCGGCAAGAAAGGCATTTGAATCAGGTCCTTGGGCGGATATGGCACCAAGTGATCGGGGGCGATTATTGAATAAAGTCGCACAAGCCCTATGGGAAAAAGCGGATTTCCTTGCTGAGGTTGAATCAAGGGACAATGGTTTACCTATAAATGAAACGAAATTTATTGCCATGCCCGCGATGATTGATGTTCTCGAATTCTATGCAGGTCTTGCTAATAAAGTACAAGGAGATACACTAGCGTCTCCTGCTGGAAGGTTAAATTACACCTTAAAAGAACCAATCGGCGTCATTGGGGCAATCGTACCGTGGAATTTTCCTTTGATGTTAACGATGTGGAAGCTTGCACCAGCTTTAGCTGCTGGAAATACCATTGTGATTAAGCCAGCGGAACAAACACCTGTAAGTATTTTAGAAATGGTCAAGATCTTCCATGAAGTGGGAATTCCTGATGGTGTGATTAATGTGGTTCCTGGCTATGGACATACGGCAGGAGACGCCCTTTCTTCTCATCCTGACGTGGATAAAATTGCTTTTACGGGCTCAACGAATACTGGTCGGCTGATTATGCAAGCGGCAAGTAAAAATATCAAACCAGTGAGTTTAGAACTTGGTGGAAAAGCACCAAACATCGTTTTCGATGATGCAAACATTGAGAACGCTATCAACGGTTCTATGTTTGGTATTTTTTTCGCACAAGGGCAAGTTTGCGCTTCTGGTACTCGACTATTTGTTCAAGATAGTATTTATGATGAGTTCATGGAACAATTTATTGAAAAAGTTAAAACAATACGAATGGGCAATCCACTGGAACCCACAACGCAAATGGGACCGCAAGTCTCTCTTAAACAACTAGAAAGTATTGAGAGTTATGTAGCATCAGGACTGGAAGAAGGAGCGAGTGTTTTAATCGGAGGGGAAAGAAATAAAACGGCAGGTGCTGGTTATTTTTATTCACCAACTGTGTTGGAAAATGTTACGAATGACATGAAAATCGCTCAGGAGGAAATCTTTGGACCAGTGCTTTCTGTGATCCGCTTTAAGGATGAAGCGGATGTACTACAACAAGCAAACGATACCATATATGGTCTTTCCGCCGGGGTCTGGACGGAGAATTTAAAACGAGCGCACCGTATGGCTCAAGGGTTAAAGGCAGGGACGGTCTACGTTAATACGTTCAGTATGCTAGACAGTACGGCTTCATTTGGAGGAACAAAACAAAGCGGATTTGGTCGTGAACTCGGTATTCAAGCGATGGATATGTACACAGAGACAAAAAGTGTATGGATTGATTTAAATGATGAGCATTTTAATTGGTATGGTGTCTAGTCTGTATTAAAGGGCAAAAAACGGCTTGTCTCTATGGGGCAGAGCCGTTTTTTGGGTTAGCAAAATAAAATGGATTATTAAAACATTCAGTCAAATACTTTAATTATTGCAATAAGGCCAAGGAGGTGATCGATGCTGCTGTCGCGGAGTAGTCTACGATGAAAAAGTTGACAATGACTGCTTCCGAAAAATTAGAAGTGAGGGGATTCTTTATTAATGGTATCCCAACCTTTCTAGTTGATAATATGCCATACGGCGGCATGAAGAAAGTGAAGTGGGACGGGTAGTTATCAAATACGCAGTAAATGAAATGACTGAGTTAAAGCTCGTTGTCGTTAATCTCACGCTATGAATTTGTTAGGAAAAATAGTGTCATTTAATTAAACAAATTCCTTATATAATCTTATTTTACAGTAATTTTTCTCTATT
>NZ_JBIMEV010000071.1:0-18680 GCF_051262595.1 Salipaludibacillus sp. CF4.18 | reverse complement strand
GCTCTCCAGCGCCGATGATAGTTGGGGGTTTCCCCCTGTGAAAGTAGGACGCCGCTGGGCAAATAGAAAAAGACATTCTCTTAGGAGAGTGTCTTTTTTGTGGTTTTAAAGGGTTATGTGTTTGTAATCTTGAGGTAGGTGCTACGGCGGTAGCACCTACAAACGTAGCAGGTAGAAAACAGGGGCATAAGTGAGAAGGATAAGCGAGCTTGAAAAGTTCTTTTGGAGGTAGGTGCTACGCCAGTAGCACCTACCTTAGGAACTTCTCCAACTAACTGTTTAGCTTAAAGAAATACTCACTCAGAATAAAAGTTTTTTAACCCTGTCGTCACTTCACTCATGTCATTTACCCATTCACAATTAAAAAATATACTGGTTCGCCTCTTCTGGATCGGCAAATAGCATTATTTTATCATCAAGCATGACCATACGGCCGTAGTGAGTTGACATTTCTACCTGGAATGCATATGGATCAAAGTCTCGTCCTAATTCTTCGGCAATTTCGATCATATCGAATTCTAAATATTTAATTCCGTCAATCCGGATCAAAGCGGGGAACTCTGTGACAACAACATCCTTTTTATCTATCATTATTTCGGCAATAACTCGGCCTTCTACACTATCACTAAGGGTTACTCCGCATTTATTATTAAATCCTTTTTCTAATTCTTTGTTAATCATAATTTAACCCCCTTCGGTAAGCTTATATTAAGGTGCTTCAGAATGGAGTTGAAACGTTCGTTTGCGCTCATGTACGCTTCTGTAAAGGTAGTTACTTTCACTCTTGGTTGTGACCAAATCGGTTGGAGATTATTTGCAGAAGTAACACACAACGGAACATACTTTTTGAGCCATTCGTGAGCAACTAGAATGTTATTCTGACCATGAACTGGATCTTTGAAGAAGATATCAAACATTTCAGCTGTGTAGTCTAGGTTGCGCTCATAATCTGCTTCTGCTGTAGAAACGAGCGTAGGAGTGATATAGTCTCCATGAGATGCGGCATATTGCATTAAGAAGCCACTTCTGAATAATTCGCCAACGAGTGGTTCGTATACAAGGTTGATGGCAAAAATTTGTTCTGCCCAATCAGTGGATGCAGTAAAGGTTTCTACTACTTTGCGAGTGCTTTGCCAGATTTCGTTTTTCATCCAATTGTCTTTCCCAGATGTTTCATCAAATTCAGTGACACTAGCGATCTCACCCAGGTAAATTGTACTTTCTTGAGCATACCGTAATTTATCTGCTGCATTGATAAGAATAGAATTATTGATCATTTGGCTTAATCCATCTCGTTGAGCAGATTGAAAAATCATTCCAAGGCCGTATTCTGCGTGTTTGACAGCACTAAAGTGGTCTTCAAGAATTTTAACCCAAGCTTTGTCAAAATTATTGAATTGCTTTTCCACTTTTGCACTTTGAATCGTTAAGCCAACCTGCTTTATAATTGCAGATTGACGAGCATAGTGATTTCGCTCCCATTCTTTATTCGGATCGCGGTATTGGTGCCAATCGGAACTCCTAATCTTTGTCCATGAATCGGAGTATGCTGGTGTGCCGTCCGCAAAGGAAACGATCCATCCTTGCTTTAGGTAGCGTTCCGGATCAGGTTGCACATCTACTGTTACGTCCTCATATAATGTTCTTCTTCTCGCCTGTGGTTCGTAGTAGTTGTATCTTCTGCTAGTACTGCTGGCAAACTTTTTTGATCCTGCCTCTGCAGATTGTTTTACGATTTCACTCATGTTCTAACCTCCTAATTTACTGAATAGATTCATTAAAATTTCATAGAATTCAATTGGAAGCTGGTATAAACTTGTCAAAGAAAATACGGTCAGGAGTTATTCCTTCGTCTCTTAACACTTTGATTGCACTGTCAATCATTGGTGCAGGTCCGCATAAAAATACCTCTAAGTCTTTGTCAAGATCGTTAGATTTCAGGTAACGATCAATGACTTCTGTAATTAGTCCTGTTTCCCCGCTCCAATTATCTTCTGTTTGTGCTTCAGAAAGGGCAGGAATATATTGAAATCCATCTAATCGTTTTTCAATTTCTTTGAATTTATCAAGGTAAAATAAATCTTTCGCTGAACGAGCACCGTAAAAAAATGTTATATTACGTTTAACATTTTTTTCAGCCATGTCATTTAGAATTGCCCATAATGGAGCCATGCCGGAACCCCCACCGATAAGGATCATATCCCCGTGATTATCCTCTTTTCGTATACAGTTTCCGTAGGGACCTTTAACTTCAAGTATGTCACCATTTTTAAATTGCTGGTCTAGGAGTGTTGAGAATTTCCCCCCCTTAAAAGTTTTTATCATAAACTCAAGCTTATCTGGTTGTTGAGGAGTATTTGCCATCGAATACGACCTGTAAAAGTTTTGTCCTGGAACATAAATATCGACAAACTGTCCTGCATGAAAGGTAATACCGGCTGGCTCATTCAATGCAATTGTCAATTTTCGAATGTCATGAGTAAGGCTTTCAATTTTTTCGATAGACGTTTGATATGTTTTAATTGGAATAGAAACTTTCAATGCTTCTTCGTCGTATTGAATTAACTCAACTTTCAAATCGCTATAAGCAAGTGTTTTACATAGAAGGACATAGCCTTCCTCGGCTTCGTGATCAGGTAATGCAAAAGTGGAATAACGACCCATATCTGCATCGCCTTCTAGCAAAATTGATTTACAAGTAGAACACTGTCCCTCCTTGCATCCATGCATGAGAGCGACACCTTGTCTGAAGGCAGCTTCTAGGACTGTTTCTCCCTCTTCAACCTCCATTTCTAACCCTACTGGTTCTAAAGAAACCTTGTAAGTCATATGGAGTTCTCTCCCTTTTAAAATATTGAATGCTACTATCCAGGTAATTGAGAGCATTACTTGGATAGCAGTATTCTTTCTTTATTTTTTAGATTTAACGATTACTTGATAGTAAATCCAGCACGATAATCTGCGATCGATTTTTCACGGTCTTGCTTATTCATTGCTCTTAAATCGAGTAATGGACTTCGTAGTTCATAACCTTTCACATCGTCGAGCGTCCACATTTTTGAATCTTCAAAGTGTAAGTGAGGTTGTGGGATTAATGTTTTACCATCATCACGGACAAACTCCAGATCTTTGACTATATCAGCTAAATCCCATCCATGATAAAGTTCTTCCCACTGTCTTTTTCCACTAAAACGACCCATTGCAGGGGTTGGTCGGCCTTTGTATTTATCAGAAAAAGCTACTTTGTGTGTCCAACAGCATTGTTCAGAACAATAAGTGTGTAGTTCACCGTTTACTTCTTCAACGACTAAATCTTCTCTAATGACACATGGTACTAAGCAGCTCCAGCATCGGTGAGGATAAACATATCCCGTATCAGCAAAAGCGATAGGTGTTCCTGGCTTGGATAATTCACGATAATGATCCCACCATGCTCCAAACTCGTTATACCAACCTGGATATTTGTTTTCGAACCATTCGTAATCTCTTTCATCAAGTGGATCAATTCTCCAAAAGTTAACCGGCCAACCCGTTGCAAAAAACTGAGCAACCTTGTGAACATAGTTATTTTTAGTCATTCGTTCCCAAGCAGCTTCGACGTCATCATGGTGAATTTTCAAGCCGTACTTCTCGAGCGGAACGAGATAACTTCGGTAGTAGTCTTCATAAACCCATTTGTTCCATAATTCAGAGTAAGATTCTTTCTTTTTATTACGATCCTTTGTTCCATATTCAATGATTGTACCGATGGCTGCATCTACAATGGCATGATTTTGCCAAAACGCATAGCGGATATCACGTTCGAGCAAATCATGGTTATCGGGATCACCCAATACCATCATTAACGTTCCATAACCATTATTAATGTGACGGGATTCGTCAGATTGAACAGATAAGAAAACGGACGGAAGAACATAGTCTCCATTTGCAGCAGCTTCCGATGGCATAGCTACGAAAAGAGTGTTAGTGAATGCAGTTTCAGCAATAATTTGTAAATAGATGTTTGCGGCAGTGATCGCATCGCCAGTGATAAAACCTTCACCAAACTGACGGCCGATCGTTGTTGCATAACATCTTCCAAAAGCTTTTTGGGTTATATCAAAACCAGCTGGATCGATATAGTTCTCCATATACCACTTTTTCAAATTCATTTGAATAGTGGAATGACGGAATTCATCGATCATCTGCATGGTATAACCGTTTTTCAACTCATCATTCGGAACAACATTGCTTAACAAAGCCATAGAACGCGCCGCGGAAATTTCTGGAAACGGGATAATCGCCAAAAATAGTTTCATCCATTCTATCCACCGCGGCTGGGCATCTTTGAACATATTTCCGCGGAGTGCAGCATCCATTGCGCCATATACGCGGTTGTCTTTCTCCTCCTCCATCGTAAAGTAAGAATGTAACACTTGTTTCATCGTGTCTTTTGGTGCCTTTGAAAACTTGTAATCTGTTGGATACTTTATTGCCTCTTTTGCATAACTAGGCAACCAAGCTAAGTCTTTGACCCGTTTATGAGCTTCCGCATTTCTCATATTGGGCTGGGAGTTGATCTTCGAAATCGTTACCATTTAACTTCCTCCTTACAGATCTATTTAGTAAGCGTTTTCACTCACTACTGAAAGATTAATGCAAGTATAATGCCAACTTGAATGAAATTCTTAAAAATCATGATTACCTTAGGGATATATATTTAAACTTTTCCTTCTTGAAGTCTTTTCACTGGTTATGAATGAGAGTAATCTTGTCGCATAACGTTTCGCGTGTTGCTCTGCGCGACAATGTCGCAATATACATTTCAGGATTAGAAGAATCGCTGCGGAAGTTTTAGTGTGGCTGTTATCGTGAAGTTCGTTATTTTGATAAAGAAGCAAGATCTGGACAGATTCTGAAGAATGCTGATACAGGTGCAGGGGCCACGGAAAATCGTCTGCCTGTAGTGAATGCAACTTGGTTATTTTCTGGCGTAGAAATTTATGAGCTACTTCCATAGAAATTTAATGTGCGCTAACGAATTTAAACGTATTTTCCAGAGATTTATAGTTTTGGCACACTACTTGCAAGTAATAGTAAGAGTAACCTAATACTAAATGAGGAGGTGATTGTATGAATATAAGACCACTAGGAAATAGAGCAGTAATTAGCTTACTAGATGAAACAAACGCTACACTTCAAAATGGGATCATCATTCCAGATACAGTTAAGGGGGAAATTAAACGTGGAAAGGTAGTTGGAATTGGAGAACATGACAGCAGTTTATTGCAGGAGAAGGACGTGATTATTTTCTTAGAAAATACTGGTGTCTCCGTTAAATTAGCAAATGAGGCCTTTATTATTATAAATGAAGAGGATGTTTTGGCAGTTGTTGAAGATAATTAAAGGGGGAAAAATAAGTGCCTAAGTTAATTAAACTGAATGAAAATGCTCGAGTTTCACTGGAAAGCGGGATCGATAAATTAGCTGCAATCGTGAAGTCTACGCTAGGACCAAAAGGAAGAAATGTCATTATTGATAGACCTTTTAGTACGCCTATGGTATCAAATGATGGGGTTTTTATCGCAAAAGAAATAGAACTGGATGATCCATTTGAAAATATGGGAGCCATGCTGGTCAAAGAAGTAGCAAGTAATACAAATGATAACGCAGGGGACGGAACTACAACTGCCATCGTACTTGCACAAAGTATGGTCAAACAAGGTCTTAGTTACGTGAGAGATGGAGCTAATCCAGTTTTTCTTAAAGTAGGAATCGAAATGACGATAAAATTAGTCATTGATTCACTTAGAGAATCATCCGTGTCAATAGATAAACATGATTTCATCGCTGAGGTTGCATCGATTTCCTGTAGAGACAAGGAAATAGGCGAAATGATTGCAGAAGCTATGAAGAAAGTTGGGACTGATGGTCTTATTACTGTCGAGGAATCTAAACTTCCTATTACTGCATTAGAAATAGTCGAAGGAATGCGTTTTGATCGAGGATATATTACACATAATATGGTTACCAATTACGAGAAAATGGAAACAACTCTTGAAGATGCTTATATTTTAATAACAGATCAAAAGATCATGTCATCGAATCAGATTGTACCGTTGATGGAAAAAATTAAGGGATCAGGTCGTCCACTTCTCATTATTGCAGAGGACGTTGGGAATGAAGTAATTGGTACTTTAATGGTAAATCAACAAAGAGGGACATTCCAGACTGTAGCCGTCAGAGCGCCGGAATTTGGATATAATAGAAACCTAATGCTTGAAGACATTGCTGTTATGACTGGGGGCCGTGTCATATCAGATTCTATGGGGCGTAATATGGAGGCGGTTACAATAGAAGATCTAGGGCAAGCAGTCCAAGTGATAGTTGACAAAGATCAAACGGCTATTATAAAAGGGGCTGGTGAAAGTAGTAAAATAAATGGGAGAAAGGATCAAATTCGAAGGCACATTGATGACACGGCACAGGAATGGGAAAAAGAAAAACTTCAAGAACGATTATCAAGGTTTTCAGGAGGAGTAGCAGTCATTTTGGCTGGTGGTGTTACATCTGTTGAACGGAATGAGAAATTATGGCGAATTGAGGATGCGTTAAATGCGACGCTTGCCGCTATTGAAGAAGGAGTTATTGCAGGAGGCGGAACAGGTTTACTGCAAATCTTAAATAAGGTTGAAAAAAAGGTGATGGATTTTCAAGGAGACGTTTACTTAGGAGCCCAAGTAGTATTAAATTCATTATCGTCTCCACTTAGAACGATTGCAAATAACTGTGGTTTGGATGGAGATGCAGTAGTAAACACGGTTAAAAATCAACCGGATAATCATGGCTTAAATGCCTTGAGTGGGGAGTACGTTGATTTGATAGAAGCTGGAATAATTGATCCTGTAAAGGTGACTGCTACCGCTTTAGAAAATGCAGCATCTATTGCTGCCCTTATTATCACGACGGATTCATTAATAACAGAAAAAGAAGTAGCTCAACTGGATCCAACAGAAGGACCCTCTCGAGGAGCAGGTGCGGAATTATTAGAATAAAAGAAGCAGAGGAAGCGTCTCTTTGCAAGATTATTACCTTCATATAGAAAACTAATGAGAATTGAATTCTCTCTATGAGTATGCTTTCTCCGGACAACATTTCAGCTGCTCCAGCGGGTTACTAATCGCAAGAAAACGGTTTTTTAATTATCCCGCTGGAAACGTTGCCTTTTGCCTCTTTATCCAAAAACAAGAGAGTACGAATCAGATTATTAAAGATCAGTCTGGGGATCACCTTTGAATTCCGTAGGTGCTTCTAGTGGTCTAACGCACACTTAAATTATTTCCTTGGTTATTGGCGGCTAATTTATGTCTTCCAGTTTCTTTAAAAGTTTATAGAACCAATCCTCATCTCGTGTATCAAGTGATAGATTTATTAATTGATTAAGATATCCTCTTAAATAAATGTCAGAATCCACCTTATTACTAGTTGATTTTTGGCTGTGTTTTTTAACTTGATAGTTTTCTAAAAACCTTAGCTCATCTCGTTTCACTTTTATAAAATCCCCTTCCGATCCGTCTATCTTTACATTAATTTGACCGTATATATCGATGGATTGAACGACACCCTTTCTCTGAAAATATGCGGTAGCTGTACTCCAAACCATTACCTTATCACCAATCTTAAAATTCATTCAAATCACCCTTAACGTCATTTCATAATCGAGCATGTTCAAACAAACGGAGAATAAAGTTGGTTATTAGTATTTTTATCTACAGTACTTCAGTAACTGTTACCTAAATGGGTAGCTATTCTAATGATACGATAGTAGCAGAATAGTAAGATGATAGTCAGAGTTTTGATGGTTATTTATCACACTTTGGGATTGTTACATTTAACAGGAAATAGATGTCCTATGAATTCAATCTAGGAGGACGTTTTTTCTCCAAAATCTATAAATGTTACGAAAACAACCTTTTTTATATTATTGTGATTAGGCGACGTTTCTATACCCTGTACTACTCTTTTTATGCAAAAATCCCACAGAAGTGATAAAAACTTCTTGTGAGATCCAAGTGTTATATAGAATTATCTTCGGCATTCCCATCAAACTATAGTTTCCCTATTTTTCTATAAATCGTACTTCGGTGAATACCGAGTCTTTTTGCGGTTTCTTTAACATTGCCATTTAACTCATCAAGTACTTTATAAATAATTTGTAATTCTTGATCTTTTAGAGATGATTTGTCGTAACCAGCATTGGATTCTGTTGGATATATTCCTGAATGTCCCGAGTTTCGGAACTCCGTATTATCACCTGTTAAAGTAACTGGAGGATATTTTGGGGCTTCTATACCAAGCACTTCACTCGGCAAATCAGCTATTGTTATTAGGTTGTCTTGTTTTTTGACGGCCATTTTATACGTGAAATTACGAATCTCCCGCACATTTCCTGGCCA
Organism: Salipaludibacillus sp. CF4.18; assembly: GCF_051262595.1. Taxonomy (NCBI): domain Bacteria; kingdom Bacillati; phylum Bacillota; class Bacilli; order Caryophanales; family Bacillaceae; genus Salipaludibacillus; species Salipaludibacillus sp. CF4.18. Next base: position 10,245 of record NZ_JBIMEV010000071.1, on the reverse strand, counting down.
CTTATAACGATTTAAAACTTGTAAAGCTTCGTTATCTATCAAAATTTCTGACCGCTTAACATCTATACAAACCATTCTGAGAAAGTAGTTTAGAATCAGTGGAATGTCTCCGGTTCTGTTTCGTAAAGGTGGAACACTGAGTGAAAGTACATTTAGACGATAGTAAAGATCCGCTCGAAACTTCCCCTCACTAGATAATTTCCTCAAATCACAATTAGAAGCTGCGATGACACGAACGTTTAATTTAATAGGTCGTTTTCCCCCAAGTCGAACTACTTCACCTTCTTCAAGGATCCGTAACAAATTTGTTTGTAAATCCAAGGGCATTTCTCCAATTTCATCGAGAAATATGGTGCCGCCTTCTGCCTGTTGGAACTTTCCGGATCTTCCCCCTTTAATGGCGCCAGTGAAAGTTCCTTCTTCATATCCAAACAGTTCACTCGCTGCAAGTTCTTTTTGTATCGCACCGCAATTTACAGCAATAAAAGGTCCGGAAGAACGGTTGCTTAAGGAATGAATGGATTGTGCGAACAACTCCTTGCCGGTGCCGCTTTCTCCTTCAATTAATACTGGCATCTCTAATTTCGCCATTGTAGATGCTTCTTCAATCACAGACTGAAGTTCCTTCGATTGCCCTATCATATTTGAAAACGTGTATTTACTGGAATTTTCTTTCCTTTTAGCGATATTTATTGGTGTAATCAAATGTACCTCTGCTCCAATTGGAATACCTAAATGTTTAAAAGGAGTTAATTCAAATGTTAGTTTAGCAGGGCGTGATGTGTCTTTATTGGATTCCCACCTCATTGTGCTAGTTAAAGGTATGGATAAATGATCTAAATCAACAAGTCGTTGATTCTTGTCGATCAAATTCTTTTCATAAAATTCTCGATGAGCCATCAGGACTCGTCCACCACGGTCAAGAACAGCAACTATTTTGTTTGGTTCTTTATTACTGCTTTCTTTGAAATGCTCAACTAACTTGGCTCGTTGCTTTTCAAGTTGATTAGAGAGCTTTTCTTCAATATAATACGCAATGGAAACGACAGAAGACAGAGAATGTGGATGGATCATATTCCACGGACCGGTCAAGTCAATAATGCCGATAATGTTGTTCGTTGCTGGATCTCTAACAGGAGAAGCAGAACAAACCCAATCGTGAACTGGTTGACAAAAGTGTTCAGAGGCAAATATTTGTAGAGGCTTGCCCGTCGCAAGAGATGTACCAATGGCATTTGTTCCTATATAACGCTCTGACCAGGACGACCCGATAACGAAATTCATTCTTTCTGCTTTACTTACAAGAGATGGATGGCCGTCGATATAGACGATTTCTCCTTGGTTATTACAGAAAACAATTAAATGTCCCGAATCTATCGCAACTTCTTTTAGAACCGAAAATAAAACCTCTAATGTAGGATTAAGAGCACTAGTAGAATGATACTCTCTAATATTGTCTGGAGTTAAAATGATTGGTGCTTTCCCTTGAACAGGATGTATGCCATGTTTACAAGATCGTTCCCAAGATTGACGGGTAGAGTTTCTTACATCCGTATCCAAATCCTTTCCCGACACAAAATTTTCCCAGGCATTTTCAATTCTCACTCTTGCATTTTTCGGTGACGTAAAAATGTCAAAAGGGATTAATGGACTATCCATATTCTAACCATCCTTTTACAGAGAATTTGATCGTTTTGTTAGCGTTTTCAAAAATTGTGAGAATGACTCTGGACTTTGAATAGACAACGACCTTTTCCGCACCAACCTATTTTCACGTTTATTATACTATATAATTATACAAGTTTATTAGTTTTTCATCCTTTATTCATAATTTTCAGAATACGACACAATACTTGTAATTCCTTATTAAATTGGTGTTTTGCAAATTTCTACTAGTGTTGCATTTTACTACTTTTTCTTTGTTTTTTGCGACACTTCTAGGTGGTTTTGAAACATAATTTTGAAAACTGTTTTTCTTAGATGCTTTATTCAGCTTTATTTAAAAATTTCTAAGTATATAAAGATGGAGGAATAAACAGGGCGATCAAATCGCTCTAAGCGGACAATGCATTCGTGCTGGCGTGCTTGACTTTTTTTAAAGCTAGATTCAATTTTGCAAAACATGGCATGAAAGTTGCATTGTATTTATTAGACTGGTAAAGCATGGATTGGAAGTTGTGGTGGAACCAGTAAAGGTGAATTTTCAGAAATCTTAACACAATGAAGGGAGTGTTTATGATGGAAATGGACTCATGGGACAAATTATCACCTGAAAAACGTGATAAGGCTTCTAATCTTATCACTGAATTGAGTTCTGTTGTAGTAACTTGGAATGACACTGATCAGAAAAAGATTCTCGATATATTCTCTGAATTTATTGCAGTGTGCCAGGATGAACATAAGTTAAAACCCCATGAATTAATTGTGATTTCTAAAATGCTGCAAGAGTATGCCTTAACAAATCTGGTTGAATGGTTACCTTCCGATTTTGAGAAATGGAAAAATAAAGACGAACTTATGACGATGTTTTTCTTTGGAAAAGAAGGATTAGAATCGTATAAGAAGGATAAGGAAAAAGCTTTAAAAACATGAATAGGCTTTGGTGTTTCGAACTTTATTACTAGAAACATAGAAAAATCTGTGGTTTTTTAAAAAGATTCGATATTTTAGAAAGCGCCGTCATTTTGGAGGTTCACTTTGTTGGTGTTAATTTAATCGAGGGGGAATGGATATGTATAAAACTGCTAACGGGGAAGAAATTTTTGTTATTGATGCCCATATTGCTCTTTGGGATGGAAGTAAAGAAAATCAGCTCAACAAACATGGGGAAGAGTTTATTAGTTGTTTCTATGATTATCACAGAAACCTGAGCCCGGAACAATATGTGTGGCCGAAGAAAGAATTTTATAAATACAGTCCCGACAAATTAGTAAATGATGTGCTTATAAAAGGATATTCTGATATGGCGATCTTTCAGCCTGTTTATTTAAAAGAATTTTATAAAAATGGGTTTAGCAATTTTGATGCCAATGAGGCGTTATCGAAAAAATATCCAAATCGTTTTATCTGTAATGGAACGTTGGATCCCCGTCACGGGACGAATGGGTTAAAACAGTTAGAAAAAGATCATGAAAAATATAATTGGCAAGGTATAAAACTCTATACGGCAGACTGGTACGGCGATTCTAAAGGCTATAAACTGTCTGATCTTTGGGCAAAAAAATACCTTGAGAAATGTGAGGAGCTTGGAATAAAAAATATTCACGTCCATAAAGGGCCCACCATAACACCTTTGAATAGGGATGCCTTTGATGTGGCTGATATTGATGATGCTGCGAGTTGCTTCCCTAACTTGAACTTCATTGTGGAACATGTAGGTCTACCGAGACTTGAGGATTTCTGTTGGATTGCAACGCAAGAAAAAAATGTTTATGCAGGATTAGCTGTTGCGATGCCTTTTATTCATTCACGACCACGTTATTTTGCGGAGATCATCAGTGAGTTGTTGTACTGGTTGGACGAAGATCGCATTCTTTTCAGTAGCGATTATGCCATCTGGGAGCCAAGTTGGCTTGTTGAGAAATTTATAGCTATGGAGCTGCCGGAAGATATCCAACAAGAAACAGGAGTGACGTTTGATATGAATGTGAAGAAGAAAATTCTAGCCGAAAATGCCGCAAGTCTTTATAACATTAATATTCCAGAACAAAAAATAATTCTAGCCAACTGTCCATTAACGAAAAGAATGGATAGACAAAGAGAAAAAGTCTAATGAATGAAATTTTGGTGAAATGAAGTGGGGAGGGGTGTCATATGAGTAAAGAGAAGGAAGTTTTTGAAAAGCTTGATAAAGTGTTTGATCCAGAATTAGATCAGCCGCTAACAGAATTAGGATTTATTAATAATACGGAAATAAAAAATGACGTCGTCGAAGTTGTCTTCAGATTACCAACGTATTGGTGTTCACCTAATTTTGCTTACATTATGGCAGAGGACATTCATAAATATGTGTCTGAACTAGAATGGGTAAATGAAGTAAAGGTCAATTTAATTGATCACTGCACATCAGATGAAATCAATCAGGGCGTTACTAAGGGGAAACAGTTTAGTAAGTCATTAAATGAATTTAGTTTATCTGATGGTGAACTTGATGAATTGCGTAATACATTTCTCATTAAAGCTTTCTATGCACGACAAGAAAAACTCATGAAATCCCTTATCAAACTAAAGATGTCTCATGAACAAATAATTTCTCTTTCTGTCCAACAATTACGTGATCTTTCTCTTTCGGAAGAAGACCAAGAAATTAGAAAAAGATACTTGGAAAAAAAAGTATTGTTGCAACATGTAAGTAACCTTGCCATTACAACTCCAGAAGGGGAAGCTCTATCAGTAGAAAGATTTCCCGACTACCTTCGTGGTGCAAAGAGTACTAGACTCAGCATGGAGTTTAACGGTCACTACTGTAGAGGGTTGCTAGAGGCAAGGTATGATTTGCCATCAAGTAATACTCTAGAAGAAGCATCAACCATTAGAAAATAAACATTCTCATTTTTGAAGGGATCGATATCAATACCAAATAACTATAAAAAAAGGAATGGTGAAAAATTATGAGTAAAAATGTTCTTATCGTAACTGGCGACGCTGTAGACTGTCTGGAAATATTTTACCCTTATTATCGTTGTTTAGAGGAAAATATCCCTTGTACAATCGCATCACCAACAATGAAAAAATTGCAAACGGTATGCCATGACTTCTTACCGGAAATGGAAACCTTCACCGAGATGAAAGGCTATAAAATAGACTCACACGCTTCTGTTGATGATATTAATCCCGCAGATTTCGATTCCCTGATCCTGCCTGGCGGTCGTGCACCAGAGTATATCCGTATGAACCCAAAAGTTCAGGAAATAGCGGCACATTTCTTAAAAGAAAACAAGCCAATGGGAGTAATCTGCCATGGACAGCTCATTTTAACAACAGTAAGGGAGCATATTCAAGGCAGAGAAATGACTGCCTATAATGCTTGTCGCCCCGAAGTAGAAGCAGCTGGAGCAGTTTATATTGAAGACCAATTACATGTAGACGGAAATCTAGTCACGGGGCACGCATGGCCAAACTTACCTGAATTCATGAGAGAATTTTTTAAACAACTAGAAGTAAAAGAAGAGGCGAATGTATAGTATTATAGATACTAAGAAAGCTTAGCTAAGTTGGCTAAGCTTTTTTAATTCTTATTTTTAGAGGTACATGTCTTATAACCCTTAGGAAGTGGTGAGTTCATTGAAACTAATCCCTGAGCTGGCTAAGAAAATAATAAATGAAGCAAAATTGGTTTTGAAAGAAAACATTATCGTTGTCGATCAAAGTGGGGAAATCATTGCTTCGACAGATTCTATTAGAGTCGGTTCATTTCATGAAGGTGCATTGATTGTTATGCAAACAAAAATGAAACTCTATATTACAAAAAGTATGGCAACGACACTCAAGGGAGTTCGGCCAGGGATTACATTGCCGATTATGTATGATAATGAAGTCATTGGTGTCATCGGAATAACAGGTATACCGGAGGATGTTGAACCTTTTGCTGAACTTATTCGCAGGATGACCGAGTTAATTATTAGAGAAGCAAACTATATGGAAAAAAAAGATTGGGAGACGAGAGGATTAGAATCATTTTTTTATGAATGGCTCTACAATCATGATATTGATGAAGAATTCATCAGTAGAGGACAAATACTTGGAGTTTCATTGAACTCACAGTATATTTGCCTACTGTTTCAAGTGGATATGAAGCAAAGAGAAAATGAATTACCGCAAATTCAAGCTAATATGAGCTCTTGGTTTGAGACTCAGTTTCCTAGAGAGAAAGAGGATTTATTTATTAGGTGGGGCTATGGGCGTTTTATCCTCTTAAAGAGTATAGAGGGTTCACTATCGAAACTAGATTTTGAGATAAAGAGATGGCAACAATATTTTACAAAACACTATGAAGTGGATCTAGCCATTGGTATTGGAAAAAAGCGAGTCAACAAAGCAATTTACCCAGCTTATCAAGAAGCAGAAAAGGCATTAAAAGCAGCGATAAAAGGTAATCGTGTCATTTACTATGATTCATTGTTATTGGAAATTATTTTAGAAGATGTAAAGGAACGTCTAAAAATAGAGTTTTCGAATAAAGTTTTTGACTCTATTAAACATGATCCGGAATTAATGTTAACGCTAGATCATTACTATCATCATAATCTATCACAAAAAAAAGCAGCCGATGATTTACATATTCATATTAATACATTGCGTTATCGTCTGAAACAAATTAGAGAACTATCAGGGATTGATCCTAAAAGTACAGAAGGAATTACACTATTTTACGTTGCGTGGTTTTTCCAAGAAGGTAATAAACACACAAAAAACCATGAATAAAGCGCTTAACTTTGTGTGATTACACATAGAACTTTCCTTTCACTCTTCTTATAATGAAGGTAGCAAAGGATGGAGGCGAGTTATTTGATTGAAAAACGTGTCAAAAAAAAGCTAATAGAAGTCATCGGAAAAGAAAACTTCTTAGATTCTAATGAAGCAAGACTTGTATACTCCTATGATGCCACACCCAATTTTCAATCTTTGCCGGATGCTGTGATTATGCCTGGAAGTTCAGAGGAAGTGCAAAAGATAATAAAAATCTGTAATCAGTATGAGGTCCCGATAGTACCAAGGGGATCAGGAACAAATTTATGTGCTGGAACTTGTCCGACGCATGCAGGGATTGTGCTAACTTTTAACAGAATGAACAAAATTATTGAAATTGATGAAGAGAATTTAACGGTCACCGTTCAACCAGGAGTCATTACCCTGCAAATGATTAACGCAGTAGAAGCAAAAGGGCTCTTTTATCCACCTGATCCAAGCTCCATGAAGATCTCGACACTTGGGGGGAATATCAGTGAGTGTTCAGGAGGGTTAAGAGGTTTAAAATACGGTGTAACAAAAGACTATGTGTTAGGACTTGAAATTGTATTGCCGAATGGAGATATTATTAAAACTGGAGGGAAGCTTGCCAAGGATGTAGCAGGCTATGACTTAACTAGTTTGTTCGTTGGTTCAGAAGGCACCTTGGGAATTGTCACAGAAGCAATTTTTAAGCTAATACCAATCCCGGAAACAAAGAAAACAATGTTAGCGCTCTTTTCAAATATGGATGAAGCGGCAAAAACGGTTTCTAAAATTATAGCCAATAAGATTATTCCTGCAACACTCGAGTTTCTGGACAAGAAGACATGTGAGGTTGTTGAGGATTTTGCAAAGGTTGGATTACCTACTCATGCAAATGCAGTTTTATTAATTGAACAGGATGGTCCATTGGAAACTGTAAACAAGGATATCCAACGTATTTCCGAAATTTGTGAGGAAGGAAACGCTATTTCCGTAAAAATAGCAACTTCAAATGAAGAAGCATTAGCTCTAAGCACGGCAAGAAGATCAGCTTTGTCAGCGCTTGCTCGTTTAAAACCCACAACGATACTAGAAGATGCTACGGTTCCCCGTTCTGAGATAAGAAAAATGGTCCAAGCAATTAATGAAATTGCAAAAAAGTACGATGTGACAATATGTACGTTTGGTCATGCAGGAGATGGAAATCTACATCCTACATGTTTGACGGATGCACGTGATCAAGAGGAGATGCACCGTGTCGAGCAAGCTTTTGAAGAAATATTCGCGAAGGCTATTGAACTTGGAGGAACAATTACGGGGGAACATGGTGTTGGCGAAATGAAGTCACCTTATCTTGCTTGGAAAATGGGAGAAGAAGGCGTTAATGCAATGAAAGCGGTTAAAAGTGCATTTGATCCTAAAGGCATCATGAATCCCGGAAAAGTTTTTGCTAAGGATACACGAAAAAGAGTGGTGGTCCATTCATGAAGCAGCGGGTTAAAGAAGAGATTCAGGAAGGTTTTAAAAAACGGTTAGACTATGATGAACTTTTGAATTGTATGCGTTGTGGATTTTGTTTACCTTCGTGTCCAACATACGGACAGACTAACCAATATGAGGCTGCTTCCCCTAGAGGAAGAATTGCACTTATGAAAGGGGTTGTTGATGGAGTCATCGAGCCAGATGAATCTGTGGAAGAGCAATTGAACCTCTGTTTGGGGTGTCGAGCCTGTGAACCAGTTTGTCCATCAGGTGTGAAATATGGTCACTTATTGGAAGAGGCTCGAGATGTCATTCAACAAGAAAAAAAACATAAATTGCCTGTTCGAGTGTTAAGACATCTTGTGTTTAAGGAGTTTTTTCCTAAGAAACAACGGATTAAACAGTTACATTATTTCCTTTCATTTTATCAAAAAAGCGGTATGCAAACTCTTTTACAAAAAAGCAGTGTTATGAATATTCTACCTGGGAACTTAGCACAAATGGAAAAAATCATACCGAAAGTGCCTCATAAGAAAGAGATGAACAATCGGCCAACCTACCTTCAGGCTGAAGGTACCTCCGTTCGGAAAGTTGCTTTTTTTGCAGGCTGTTTGATGGATACGATGTTTATGGAAACGAATAACGCGACGTTAGTTCTTTTACAAAAGGCTGGATGTGACGTAATTATTCCCGAGCAACAAGGATGTTGTGGAGCTTTACACGCACATAGTGGTGAGAAGGATATGGCTAAGCAACTTGCAAAGATTAATATTGAAGCTTTTGAAGCGTTAGACGTCGATGATATTGTGTTGAATGCAGGAGGATGCGGAGCCCTGTTAATTGAATACGATTATCTGTTGAGGGATGAAGAAGAATGGCATCAGAGAGCAAAGGCATTTGCAAGGAAGGTAAAGGACTTCTCAGAAATATTGGTGGAGCAAGGCTTTGACGAAAAACCAATGTCATTAGACTCGCATATTACGTATCAAGATTCGTGTCACTTGCGAAACGTAATGAAAACATCTAGTGCTCCAAGAAAATTATTAAAAGCTATTTATGGTTCACAGTTTCAAGAGATGGAAGAGTCAGATCAGTGTTGTGGCTCTGCCGGAATTTATAATATTACAGAACAAAAAATGTCGATGCAGATTCTTGATTACAAAATGAATAAAGTAAAGGCTACGAATGCCCATATTATTGTAACAGCTAACCCTGGTTGTTTATTACAAATGAAATTGGGGATTAGTCGTGAAGGGTTAGACTCAGAAGTAAAAGCTGTCCACTTAGCAGATTTGTTATTGGAAGCAGTACAACATAGTGAAGCCAGAAATTTAGTTTAGACCTAAGCTGTTTTTAAAAGATTGTTGTTTAATAGTACATGGAGGCACTTGAATTTGCTCAAGGAAAACACTTTCCACGGGCGATGCTTGAGCGCCTCCCGCCTGAAAAAACATATTTCTTCCTCTGCCAGCACTGTCCTGAGGCGAGACTTCGTCGAGACCTAAGCTTTTTCAATTTAGTTATCATGGTTGTTTGGAAGAATCCGTGGGAATCCTGTGGAAGAACAACCAAAAGGCGGTAGCTAGAGCATGGCCGCGAATGTCCATGCAAGTTGAATGGTAATTCTTCTTTCGTGCTAACAAGAATTTGCTGAGAAAATAGATAAAGCCTTAGGTATAGTAAGGATCATTGTTTTCTAACAAGTTTTCTTGATGTGGGAAGATGTAGGAGTCTTCTATCAATAAAGAGTAGGGTGTGAGAGTCGAAATAACATATGACTGCATAAATAGGCAAGATACTTCTCTGATGATTGACTACGTAATTCTTAGAGCGTTCTTTCTATAGGGATACCTCAGACAGTTAACAGAATGTGTCAGGTCTTGTTATTATCGTAATAATTCTGTTCCTATTAAATAAACTCTTCTATATATTATAAGTTCAATATGGAACTCATCGCCTTCCATTATGAAGGAACTATTAGTGCTTGATTTGTAACTAAGTAATGTTTATACGATAATTGGCCAAGTCACAATTCTTTCTGTGAGGTTTTTTGGGGACGTTTATTTCTAGTTACCTTGATGCTATTTATATAGTACATTCTTTAACGATTAGTAGATGGGTATATTTTCCATCATGTTTTTTGTATAAAGGTATTGTAATGTTGTTTTGAATCGTGTTATATTAATAACTGTCGCCAAAACGTTATACACTTTATTTGAAAACAATATATTAAGTTTTTGAAAAAGGTTGTTGACTTTGCAGACACATTCATGGTATATTAGTTGAGTCGCTAAAAACGACAACAACCACAACACAAACCGATTGAGAAAT
>NZ_JBIMEV010000070.1:0-18785 GCF_051262595.1 Salipaludibacillus sp. CF4.18 | reverse complement strand
GGAACGATGTATTAAGGCTGAATCTGGTATTCTGTTAGAGACCGTTGTTTCTTTCCAAACAACCTTCGGTGAAAACAAAGCAATAAATTTACGAAATTAGAATAATCTAAGGTTAAGAAAGCAGCTTCTTTTGCATTAAGTAAGACGGCTATGCCGTTTTTAAAAATATATAAAAATTAAGTGAAGTGCAGATAGAGAGTCTCGGATTCTTATGTTTGAAGTGTTTGTCCGTGGAAAGCAAACGGTTTAGGAATGAATTAATCGCTATCTAGGTTGTCTAAATTAAATTTAATGTTTTGGAATAGGTATTTCGTGAAATAAGTATCTATACCAGCTTTAAGGAGCTGAACTTACACAAAGGTATGAAAGGAAAGATAGTAGATGAGTGATGATAAAAAAGAAATAACTGAGCAGATGGAGAAAAGCCTCCATCTAGCCCATGGATTTGGTCACGAAGTATATAAAAAAAGTTTGGATAAAAAAATTGAAGTAGAACAAAAACGTGAAAAGGAATATTTGGAAAGCTTAAAGGTAAATAAAGAGTTAATTCATAAGATTAACCGCTAAAATTCTTGACATAACAAAATAAACACTGGAGAAGCGACCAAACATTTTGGTTGCTTTTTTTTAGGTGAAGTTGAGTTAATGTCATGATTAATCTTTCATGAAGCTGGAATAAATCATTGGCTTTTAACAGGTTTTTACTTAGGTTTTCTAGAAGAAGCATGATAAAATAGAGAGCAGTGTTGAAAGAATTACTGAAATGAGGGAACGAATTACATGGACCGTTCGAATTTATTACGAGAAGGGGGATTGTGTCTAGGCCTGTTTTTAATACTTACAGTGTTTGCACTGTGGATTCCGGTTCTAGGTTTAGCCGCCTTTTTCTTTTTATCTATACCGTTTATTTATTTTACATTCAAATATGAACTTAAAGCAGGGATAAGTTTAGCACTGATAGCTTTTTCAATTCTCTTTATCCTTTTGGGGCCATCAGCATTACCAATTGGAGTACTTTTTCTTCCAAGTGGTGTTATTATTGGAGAACTATACAGAAGGAAAAAAGAGGCATTTGCTGTATTAGTGGGAGGTGCGTTAAGCTATGTTGTGGCGATCGTATTTATTTTTATTGCTGCAGTTTTAATTTTAAATGTAGATCCTGTTGCGGAAATGCAAGCTGTCATGTTAGAGTCTGTGGAAATGACGGAACAAATGATGCCGCTACTTGGAGAGGCCGAGGAAGATGCACTTCAGCCGTTTTATGATTTTGTAGATTCATTATCGGTGATTGCACCATCACTAATGGTTATGATTGGTGTCGGATTCGCCTTTACTGTTCAAGTAATTGCATCCTTTATCCTGAGAAAAAAAGGGGAAGATATTTCAAGGTTTCCTCCTTTTAGAGATTGGGGATTTCCTAAGGCATTTATATGGTATTATTTAATCACGTATCTTTTTATGTTCGGAGGAATAGAAGAAGGGACTGCACTGTATACTGCAGTATCTAATTTATCACCAGTTTTAGAAATGATCATGATTATTCAAGGTTTTGCACTCGTATTTTTCTATTTTCATTACAAAGGCAAAGGGCTTGTATTTCCTATCATAGTGGTGGTAATGTCGTTTCTTTTACCATTTTTCCTTCATATCATAAGGATCTTAGGTATAATTGACTTAGGTTTTGACTTAAGAAAGCGAATGAACTCGCAGAAATAGGAGTTGTGGATAATGCCGAAATTCCTGTTAAAACGATGGCATGGTTATCATGTAATGGCGCTGTTAAGCGTTTCTGTGCTGTTTACCGGGATATTAACATATTACCAATGGCAATGGGGTCTTCTAGGCTTAATGAGCATTGGTGTTGTTTTATTTTTAATTATACGTGCCAGAAAACATTTTGTAGAAGAACTAGCAGATTACATCTCTACGCTTACCTATCGAGTCAACAAAGCTGGAGAAGCTGCAGTAACAAAATTACCGATAGGTATTCTTCTCTATAATGAAAATAGATATGTACAATGGATTAACCCCTATTTAACAAAACTTATCGATAAGGATGTAGTAGGGGGTTCTATTACTGTTTTCACAGAAGATCTATTAAAACACGTGAATGATGAAAAAAAACGTTTTATCATTTCTATTAATGATCAAAATTATCGCGTGTTTCATGAACCAGACGAAAGACTACTCTATTTTCTTAATGTCACGGAAGAACAAGAGTTTAAAGAGTTATTTGAGAAAGAGAAAACAGTTATCGCACATATTTATCTCGATAATTATGATGAAGTGACTCAAGGAATGGATGACCAGGTAAGAAGTAAATTACTCACACATGTGACGGACACGTTAAATAGATGGTCAAAGGAATATGATGTCTTTATTCGAAGAACAGCTTCGGACCGGTTTATTGCTGTCTTTAATGAGCAAGCTCTTGCAGCTTTAGAAGAAAACAGATTCACGGTTTTAGATGAAATTAGAGACAGGACCGGTAAAGAAAAGGTGTCATTGACGCTGAGCATTGGAATAGGAAGCCGCGAGACATCTTTAAGAGAACTTGGAACGTTAGCGCAGTCAAGTTTAGATTTGGCTCTGGGACGTGGCGGCGACCAGGTTGCCATCAAGGAGAAAACAGGTAAAGGTCGTTTCTATGGTGGAAGATCAAGCGCGATGGAAAAACGAACAAGAGTCCGGGCCAGGGTCATTTCACATGCGATTAGGGACTTTATTAATGAAAGTGATAAAGTCTTTATAATGGGGCATAAAAACCCGGATATGGATTCTATTGGCGCGGCAATTGGGATGTTAAAAATTGCGGAAACGAATGGGAAAGACGGATTTATTATATTAGACCCGGACGAAGTTAACCAAAGTGTTCATAAATTACTGGGAGAGATTCAAGAGCATGATGACTTATGGGCTCAGTTTATTACACCGGAGGAAGCAAATGAGGAAGCGACAGACGACACGTTGCTTATTGTTGTTGATACCCATAAACCTTCTCTGGTACAAGAACCTAAGCTCTTGGAAAAAATGGATCGAACCATTGTGATCGATCACCATAGACGCGGTGAAGATTTTATAAATGATGCTGTACTTGTTTATATGGAACCATATGCATCATCGACAGCTGAACTAGTTACAGAGTTACTTGAATATCAACCAAGTCATCCGAATTTAGATGTCTTGGAAGCAACCGCGCTCTTAGCAGGAATCATTGTGGATACGAAAAGCTTTGCAATTCGAACAGGATCAAGAACGTTTGATGCAGCATCTTACTTGCGAAGTAAAGGAGCAGACACGACGCTCGTGCAAAAACTTCTGAAAGAGGACTTGGATCAGTACGTTAAACGTTCCAAGCTTGTTGAGCAAGCACATATTTACACAGGCGGCATGGCTATTGCGACTGGGTATGCAGGAGAAGCATACGGCCAAGTCCTTATTGCGCAGGCAGCTGATACATTATTAACAATGAATGATATCGTTGCTTCCTTTGTTATATCCCGAATTGATGATGGCCGCGTGAGTATTAGTGCTAGGTCACTTGGTGAAGTAAATGTGCAAGTAATTATGGAAAGTATGAACGGTGGAGGCCATTTAACAAATGCTGCGACACAAGTTGATGGTATGACGATTGAGGAAGTAGAAGAAACGTTGAAAACAAAAATTGATGAGTACTTCAAAGGGGGACAAACAACATGAAAGTTATCTTTCTAGAGGACGTAAAAGGAAAAGGTACAAAAGGTGATGTGAAAAATGTTTCTGAAGGTTATGCAAGAAACTATCTATTGAAAAATAATCTTGCAGTGGAAGCTAATAAAGGTAATATGAAGTCACTAGAGAAAAAGCAGGAAAGTGAAGATCGTCAAGTAGAAAAGGAACTTGAAAATGCCGAAAAATTCAAAGAAGAAATCGAGAAACTCACGATAGAAGTCACTACAAAGGCCGGAGAAAATGGACGTCTATTCGGTGCCGTGACCAGCAAACAAATTGCTGAACATTTAAAGAAGATGGATCTCAAAGTTGATAAGCGTAAAATAGAAATGAATGAACCGATACGCGCATTAGGGTATACGAACGTTCAAGTAAAAGTTCATCCCAAAGTAATGGCGACGGTGAAGGTGCATGTCACGGAAGAATAAATTATTCCAAGCGGGAAATGAGGGAAGTGGGTCATGAATGACTTAATTGCCGATCGCACACCACCGCAAAATATCGAAGCCGAGCAGGCGGTGTTGGGAGCAATCTTCATTGAAGATCAAGCCCTCATCACCGCCTCTGAACGTTTAAATCCGGAAGACTTTTATCGTGCAGCACATGAACGTATTTTTACAGTCATGTTACTTCTCTCTTCTAAAGGAGAACCTGTGGATTTAGTTACCGTGACATCGGAATTACAGACGAAAAACTGGCTCGAAGAAATTGGCGGTGTGTCTTATTTAAGTGACCTGGCAAACGCAGTACCAACTGCTGCCAATGTCCACTACTATAGTGAGATCGTAGAAGAAAAATCATTACTAAGAAGACTTATTCGTGTAGCGACTAATATTACTGCAGAGGGATACGCAGCAGACGAAGATGTTGATGCTATTTTAAATGATGCAGAAAAATCGATCCTCGAAGTGTCACAAAAAAAGAACGCAGGGGAATTCGTAGAAATTAAAGACGTGTTAGTCGAAGCATTTGATAAAATTGAAATGCTTCAAAATGCTACTGGAGATGTTACAGGAATTCCATCAGGCTTCTCTGAGTTAGATCGTATTACTGCCGGTTTTCAGAAAAATGATTTAATTATAGTGGCAGCAAGACCTTCTGTGGGGAAAACAGCTTTTGCTCTAAATATTTCGCAAAACGTTGCAACAAAAACAGATGAAAATGTAGCGATATTCAGTTTGGAGATGGGAGCCGATCAGCTCGTCATGCGTATGTTGTGTGCAGAAGGAAATATAGATGCACAAAGACTTCGAACTGGTAAACTAGAAGATGAAGACTGGCAACGTTTGACAATGGCGATGGGAAGCCTCTCAAAGGCTGGAATATATATTGATGATACACCGGGAATAAAAGTGAAGGATATTCGCTCTAAATGTCGGCGTTTAAAGCAAGAACGTGGTTTAGGAATGATTATGATAGACTATTTACAACTAATAGCAGGCGATTCCCGAAGTGGCGAAGGACGTCAACAGGAAGTATCAGAAATATCGAGAGAATTAAAAGGCCTTGCCCGTGAGTTGGAAGTGCCAGTTATTGCTTTATCCCAGCTTTCTCGTGGCGTGGAGCAAAGACAGGACAAGCGTCCAATGATGTCCGATATCCGGGAATCCGGGAGTATTGAGCAGGACGCTGATATTGTTGCGTTCCTCTATCGTGATGATTATTATGATCAGGAATCGGAGCAAAAGGATATTATAGAAATAATTATAGCTAAACAACGTAATGGTCCGGTAGGCACCGTAGAGCTTGCTTTCGTAAAAGAATATAATAAGTTCGTAAATTTAGAACGGCGTTATGAAGAAAGCGGAGTACCATCCTAGAAAAGAGGCAGAGATGCCTCTTTTTTTTAGGGGCTTTGTTTTCATAAACGTTGTTGTTTCTGAAAAAAGAGGAAATCATAAATAGAGAAACTTCAAAATGAAGTAAACATATGTAAATCCCGGAGACCGGATTTCATATGCTATCTGCCCGTGGAAGAGTTTCAATGAATGTAAAAATGGTTTTAAAAAACAGTATTACAGAACTAATGCTCATTTTTCTTATAGAAAACAGGTCTGTTACATACACTAACAAGTCTTTGTTATATGGGATGGTATGAAGGGGAAAATTGGACAATTAACGAGAAATCAGCAACAATTAACGAACAAAAATAGATTTACTTTCATTAATGTTCGGAAAAAAGTTGACTGACTAGGGGTGGAACTGATAAAATAACGATGGCAAATAAGTTAACAAATACAATAACTATAGAATAGTAATTTAAGATCAAGGACTAGTAACAGAAAATAATTTTTATTTAATGAAAGCAAGGCGAATGTGTTAAAAAAACCTGGAGGTGCTCGATTAATGCCATCTGTCGTAGTTGTAGGAACGCAATGGGGAGACGAAGGAAAAGGAAAAATTACTGATTATTTATCTGAACAAGCAGAGTTAATTGCTCGTTATCAAGGTGGAAATAATGCCGGACATACGATTGTATTCGGAGGCACAAAATATAAGCTTCATCTAATTCCATCGGGTATATTCTATAAGGACAAAACGTGTGTTATTGGTAATGGCATGGTTATTGATCCTAAGGCTTTGGTTGAGGAACTTAAGTATTTGCATGATATGGGAGTAGATACGAGTAACCTTCGTATTAGTAACCGTGCTCATGTTATTTTACCGTATCATTTGAAGCTTGATATCGTAGAAGAAGAAAGCAAGGGCGAAAACAAAATCGGAACAACTCGTAAAGGAATAGGTCCTGCTTATATGGACAAAGCAGCTCGAGTTGGAATTCGTATTGTTGATTTATTGGATAAAGAAACATTCGAAGAAAAGCTAAAGGTCAACTTGCATGAAAAGAATCGTTTGTTTGAAAAAGTGTATGAAGTAGATGGTTTTAAAATGGAAGATATTTTAGAGGAGTACTACGAATATGGCCAGCAGTTTGCGGACTATGTGGCAGATACTTCCGTTATCTTGAATGATGGTTTAGATGCAGGAAAACGTGTGCTTTTTGAAGGTGCACAAGGAGTAATGCTTGATATCGACCAAGGGACATATCCTTTTGTAACCTCATCGAATCCAATTGCAGGTGGAGTTGCTATCGGTTCAGGTGTAGGTCCATCTAGAATCAATCATGTAGTAGGAGTGTCTAAAGCTTATACTACTCGAGTAGGTGATGGTCCATTCCCAACAGAGCTGAAGAATGAAATTGGCGATAAGATCCGTGAAGTCGGAAACGAATACGGCACAACTACCGGTCGTCCAAGACGAGTGGGTTGGTTTGACAGTGTAGTCGTTCGCCATGCTCGCCGAGTGAGTGGGATTACCGACCTGTCATTAAACTCTATTGATGTATTAACAGGTATCGAAACATTGAAAATTTGTGTTGCATATAAGTATCGTGGTGAATTGATGGAAGAGTTCCCTGCGAGCCTTAAAGTGTTAGCTGAATGTGAACCAGTGTACGAAGAACTTCCAGGTTGGTCAGAGGACATCACAGGTGTGAAGTCGCTTCATGATTTACCTAGGAACGCCCTCTTTTATATTGAACGCATTTCACAGCTCACAGGTATTCCACTGACGATCTTTTCAGTTGGACCTGATAGAAACCAAACAAATCTCGTTCGTGGTGTATTTGCGTAACCAAGAGTCTTAGAAGGGCCTAGTTTTAAGAGGTCATTAAAAAATGTGGAATTCTAGCTAAAGGTTTTACTTATAGATGAACAAGAGCACCGAAAAGTCGAGTTTGACTTTTTCGGTGCTCTTGTGTTTTAATACATCTTTTCTATTCAAGATTATAAATTTTAATAAAATAAAGCAAAAAGAAAATTAGCTTCCCTTTTTGCTTAGATTTTTCTTTATAGATTTTTGTTTCTTTTTATTCATACCAGGGGTTATACATGCCTCCTCTGAAATAATACCGTGACACAGATCAAGCCTTTGTAGAAATGTCTCCTCATCAAACGCATTATATATTTCGGATGCTTTTAATATAATATGAGCGGCAACACGTGCGTCCTCCAATGCGTGATGGTGCTCGAAATCCATATCGAAATGGTAAGCTATTGTGTTTAGTTTATGATTGATAAATTCCGGCCAAGTTTTTTTGGCGATACTAACAGTACAGTTATATTTCATCATTGGGTAGGGAATGCTATAGTGGTCAAGCACGTTTCTTAAAACATTAATATCAAAAGCTGCATTATGAGCCACAATGAGATTGTTGTGAAAGTAACCAGATAGTTCTGGCCAAAGTTGATCGAAAGTCGGTTCTTCTTTGACGTCGTCCCATGTTATGCCATGGACTTGCTCAAAATAAGGATCGAAATAAGGGTTTTGAGGACGTATGAGCGCGTATTTTTCGTCTACTATTTCATCATTGACTACGCGCACCATACCGATAGCACAAACACTACCCTTTTCTCTTGAAGCAGTTTCAAAATCAAGCGCAACAAAATTCATTTTTTCACTCCAACTCCTAAACTATGATGCTACTAGATTATCAATAGTTATAACTAAATGAAAGAGAAATAAGATTTATTTACTTTATAATTCATAAAACTATAGGTATTGTTGCTTTTCTTAGAACATAGTGACCCGAATCTACTCTATGTTGCTGTTAAAGTTAAATAAGTCTACATGATCAAAAGAAATATAAAAAAAATTTATAAAACATGTTGCATCATTAGAATAATAGTGATAAGATAATTCTTGTCGCCAAAAGCGTATACTTCAGTTGCAAGGCAAGTATGATCTAAAGATCCTCATGCTTTAGCCATCAGATGAAGAGCCATTAGCTCAGTTGGTAGAGCATCTGACTTTTAATCAGAGGGTCGAAGGTTCGAGTCCTTCATGGCTCACCATTTTAATTTAAGTTTATGGCCCGTTGGTCAAGCGGTTAAGACACCGCCCTTTCACGGCGGTATCACGGGTTCGAATCCCGTACGGGTCACCAAAAAAACTATTGACATTTTAAATGGTTTTAGGTATAATTAATTCTGTTGTCCCTCATACTAATAGGACAAGGATAAACAAGTAATAAACACTTTAATATTGTCGCGGGGTGGAGCAGTCTGGTAGCTCGTTGGGCTCATAACCCAAAGGTCGGTGGTTCAAATCCGCCCCCCGCAACCAATTATTTTTTTTGCTTAAAAACGCAAGAAAAAATCGATTTCACATAAATATATTGATGCGGTCCCGTGGTGTAGCGGTTAACATGCCTGCCTGTCACGCAGGAGATCGCGGGTTCGAATCCCGTCGGGACCGCCATATTAATTTATCTCTAATGATAAATTCAGAATTAATCTTCTCAAACCAATCTTTGGCTCAGTAGCTCAGTCGGTAGAGCAATGGACTGAAAATCCATGTGTCGGCAGTTCGATTCTGTCCTGAGCCACCACTTTTCTAAAGTGCTGGCCTAGCTCAATTGGTAGAGCAACTGACTTGTAATCAGTAGGTTGGGGGTTCAAGTCCTCTGGCCAGCACCAGTAGTACTTCTATATGAGAAAATGTCACTTATCCAAATAGGGATAAGTTTTTTTGTGTTTAAAACTAACGAATAACGCTGGAAGACAGAATGTCATGGTACAAGGTAGTTTTTGAAATATGGAAAATGTCGAAAAGTGAAGAAATTAATTTCCAGGGAAATAATTGATATTAATCAAGGGAAGGTTAGGTTTGAGTGTTTTCTTGTACTTGAATATAAGACTACTTCAATTAGCTCTAAGCGGATGCTTTCCGCAGACAAGAAATACTCAAGCTCCTTGTAATTTCTGGCCGGATATGTCGGTTCTTAAAAACAGTTCATGTTTTAGAATGAAGTAGTTCATGAAATATGAATTATAAAACCTGTTAACCTTGTAAAAGAGAAGATGGTAATTTTACCAGTTGGAAGTGACCCTACTTCTAAGATGAAGCTAGTGATCTATATTTTTAATGTGATAGAATAGAGAGAGTGAAAGACAAATGGGAGTTGATCTAATAGTGGACAAGCAAAGAATTCTAGTGGTAGATGACGAAAAGCCGATAGCGGATATTATAAAGTTTGGTCTAGAGAAAGATGGATTTGATGTTGTGTGTGCTTATGATGGTAACGAGGCAGTAGAAAAGGTAAAGGAATACGTGCCAAATCTGATTCTTTTAGACATTATGCTTCCTTATAGAGATGGAATGGAAGTTTGTAGAGAAGTACGGAAAACATATGATATGCCAATTATCATGTTAACAGCAAAAGATTCTGAAATCGATAAAGTACTAGGGTTGGAACTAGGTGCGGACGATTATGTCACCAAGCCTTTTAGTACTAGGGAATTAATTGCAAGAGTCAAAGCAAACTTACGCAGGAACCAAAAGTCACAAGAACCGGAAGAAGAAAATAAGAATATTAAAATCGGTCCTTTACTCATTCAACCAGAGGCTTATCTTGTTACTAAAAGGGATCTGCCAGTAGAACTGACTCATCGGGAATTTGAACTTATCTACTACTTAGCTCGACATATTGGACAAGTGATGACAAGGGAACACCTCCTTCAATCGGTATGGGGCTATGACTATTTCGGAGATGTAAGAACAGTGGATGTTACTGTTCGTAGACTTCGTGAAAAGGTAGAAGATAATCCTAGTAACCCAGCTTGGATTGTGACTAGACGAGGAGTAGGTTATTATCTCCGCCAAGGCGACCAGGAGAACTAAGAATGAAAAAAATTCGTTTCTATAAATCAATTCATGTAAAGATTGTCATCATCTACGTGCTATTGATTATGATTGCCATGCAAGTAATTGGGGTGTATTTTACACGTCAATTAGAAGACCATCTCGTAGCTAATTTCTACGATACATTAGATGAGCGTACCGTTCTTCTAGAGTATAATATTGCACAGGAAATGCTGAGAGATGAAGAGACTGACGATGAAGACGGTCCTACACTTAGGCAGAGAATTGACGGATTGTTATCTGAGTTTTTCAGAATGGAAAATGCCGCAAATATTCAAGTGATTGATGAAAATGAAACGGTGGTGACGGCTACTAACCGTGCACACCATAAATATATCGGACAACGAACAACGGACTACCGAGTGAAACGTGCTTTGTTGGATATCGAATTTGACCAACCGATGCTCGAGCCTAATACTTACCGCCGTATGCGAGTATTAGCTACTCCAATAAAAGATGAAGATCAGATAATTGGTGCCATCTATATAGAAGCTCCTATGGAGGAGATCTATGAACAGATGGAGGAAATAAAACAAATTTTCCTTACTGGAACTATTATTGCGCTTTTTTTAACCGCAGCACTTGGAACAATACTTTCTCGCACAATTACACGTCCAATTGTTGACATGAGAAGACAATCGGTAGTAATGGGTACGGGAGACTATTCCCGGAATGTTGTCGTCTATGGGGACGATGAAATTGGGCAATTGGCCACTAGCTTTAACGAACTAGCCAATAGTTTACAGGAGGCTAATGCTTCTACGGAGGGTGAAAGAAGAAAGCTTTCATCGGTACTCACACATATGACAGATGGGGTTATAGCCACGGATAAAAAGGGTCATATTATACTGATGAATCGTCGGGCAGAGGAAATGTTAAATCAACAACAAGAAGACGTAATAAGCGTGGAAATTACAAAGATACTCAATCTCGATAATTTTATGAAATTAGAAGATCTCTACGGTATTACAGATCCAATTTTACTAGATTTTGATATTGAGAAAGAAGAAACGATTCTAGAAGCTCATTTTTCTGTGATTGCAAAGGAAAATGGCATGGAAAACGGGTTAATTGCAGTCCTACATGATGTAACGGAACAAGAACGAATTGAGGAAGATCGCAGAGAATTTGTGGCAAATGTGTCCCACGAACTCAGAACACCTCTAACTTCTATGAAAAGCTATTTAGAAGCATTAGTAGACGGAGCAATGGATGACCCTGAAATTGCTCCTCAGTTCCTTCAAGTAACATCCAATGAGACGGAAAGAATGATTCGTCTTGTGAATGATTTATTGCAACTTACAAAAATGGATAGTAAAGACTATCAAATGATTACAACGAGTATTAACGTTACAAGTTTTGTTGATCAAATTATTGATCGCTTTGAAATGGTTACCAAAAATGAAGCTATTCAATTTAAACGAAAAATACCTGAAAAGTTGTACGCAATAAAAGGTGACCGTGATAAGTTGACCCAGCTTATGGATAATATCATTTCTAACGCAGTAAAATATTCCCCTCAAGGTGGAACGATTACTGTGTCAGTGAAACCCGAAAAAGAACGTATTGTTATTAGTGTGAAGGATGAAGGTGTTGGTATCCCGAAAGAAAATATTCCTCATGTATTTGATCGTTTCTACCGTGTAGATAAAGCACGATCGAGGAATCTTGGCGGCACTGGTCTTGGTTTAGCAATTGCAAAAGAAATTGCAATGACCCATGGTGGAAACATTTGGGTAAGCAGTGATTGGGGTAAAGGAACGACATTCTCCTTTAGTTTGCCGTATGACGATGAGGAGGGAATTTGACCATGATTGAAAATATCAAAACAGTGGTTCTTTGGTTCCTTGTCTTGACTAGTATGACTTTAACATGGTTTATTTTGTCTTACCAACCTGAATACGATAATTTAGAGGATATTGATATTGATTATGTCCAAAGTGAGGAAATCGGTGAGTCACGTTCGATAAATGAAGTTATATCACCAAAAGAGATATTAATTCATAATCAAGAGGATATCTCTTGGATCCAACCTATTGAAGGTCATTATCCTGCTTTTATGGAGTTCCTCTCTGAGCTTGAATTAGAATACTTTGAGAGTGGCAGTAGTGAAGATGCTCCTTCGTTAGATCAGACTTTAAATGGGCTAGAACTTGTTTTCAGTGAAGCGATTAAACATGAATGGATATCTGATTTATTTAATGTAGATGAAAACATACTCCCAGAGGAATTAGATCAAATTGATCGAGTCATTCTTCTTGAAGATTCTTCTGGTGAGGGATCATCTGTGATACTTCAATTAATCTCTACAGAACTTGAAGTTATTTATAATTTTGACATTGCATCTTTAACAATAGATCAATTAGAGCAGATGTATGAGGAAAGTGAAGAGTATCAGATTCCAGTAGAAAAACGAATCTTAAATGATGATAGTATGGACGATGCCTTTCAGCAAGTTATCTATGTTCCGACACAACCTTTTACACTAAAGGAATATACGTATGAAACGGCAGATCTGCCGATTGCTTCCTTTATTCAAGCTCTTTTTACTGATCCGGAATATGTTGATCGGTCCCCATTAGGGAGCCAAACTGATTCTTATACAGATGGTAATCGTATGATGGAAATTCAAGATAGCGAGAATTTAATTAATTATGTGCGACCCGGTGTGGTTGGGAGTCCGATATCAGAGGAAGAGTCTTTATTAGAGACAGCTGTAGATTTTATTAATGGACATGATGGATGGACGGATAAATATTACATCGGTGAATTAGAACAGTTCATGGACAGTAATGAAATCTCTTTTCGGTTACACGTAGATGGAATCCCAGTGTTTGGTTCGAATAGAAGCGCAGAATACTATACGATGCGCCTAGCTCGTTCAGGCGGCCAAATAAGTGAGTATGATCGACCAATATTTAAACTCGATAGTGCAACGTTTGAAGATACGGTTGAGATGCCTTCTATTCATGAGGTAGATCATCAACTTGAGGAAGAAGAGTGGTACAACCTAGAAACAGTCGAAGATATTCGTGTAGGATATTATATGACAAGACATCGCTCATTTGTTACTTTTCGTCCTGCATGGTATGTAGAGACACAAAATGGAAGATGGACACGGCTTGATATGAATAGCGAGGAGATGGAAAATGGATTGGAGTAAGGCAAAAACAATTTTCATTATCACTTTCTTATGCTTAAATGCATTTTTAGGATATCAACTTTATGAAAAAGAAACGCAAAACTATAGTGTGGCACCGGAAGCATCATCGTTGCAAGAGCGGCTTATCCAGCAACGTGTTGAAATTATCGATGATAATCCTGAGGAGACGGTACAAGGTGCTCCTATCTCTGGCACCTATCGTACGTTTGATGAGTCTTTTCTTGAGGAAAATCTCGAGGATCAAGAAGCAGATTTACTTAATAGTACAACTATTTATTCGGTTCTTGAGAATCCGTACAAAATTGTTGATGCTAATATAGATGCAAGTGTAGAGGCGTTCTTAACTCGGCATGTATATAACGGAGAGGAATATGATTTTGCAGTCTATAATGAAGAAGAAGGTAAAATTGGACTCTATCAAACGTATGAAGGCCGTAAAATAGATGATTATGAAGGGGATAATCATCACTTGATATTAGATATTTCCGAGGATAATAATGTGGAATCTTACACGCAGACATATATGAATATAAGAGATCAGGAGGAAGACCGAAAACAAGAGTTATTGTCTCTTTACAAGGCGGTTGAACAGGTATTAGATGCATCACTCTTGAGTGTGGGTACAATCATTGAAGACTCTGAATTGGGTTATTACAATTACAATTTAGGCGAAGGACAAAGGCAATCACAAATGTATGCACCTGTTTGGCGAATCAAAGCAAAAGACCAGGTGTATTATGTAGATGCGTTAGAGGGTGGTTTAGTAGAAGTGGAACCAACCAGTTAATTGGAGTGGATGAGAGAATGAGTTTAAAATTTAGTGTATTAGCAAGTGGTAGCACTGGAAATGCAATCTATGTAGAGACAGAGAAACAGCGCCTTTTAATAGATGCAGGTCTTAGTGGAAAAAAATTAGAGGAGTGCTTCAAGCACATAAATATATCCCCATCTGATTTGGATGGGCTGCTTGTCACTCATGAACATAGTGATCATATTAAAGGGGCGGGTATCTTTGCCCGTCGTTTCAACTTACCTATCTACGCAAACGAGAAAACATGGCAAGCGATGGATGGCATGCTTGGAACGCTTCCTCTTGACCAAAAATTTCATTTTCACCAGGGAGAAGTGAAGACATTTGGAGATTTAGATGTAGAATCATTTGGAGTCTCTCATGATGCTGCCGATCCGATGTTTTTCTCTTTTCAACACGAAGGGCGTAAATTGACTTTGCTTACGGATACAGGCTATGTAAGTGATAGAATGATGGGTGTATCGAAAGGTTCTCATTCTTTTATATTCGAGTCCAATCACGATATAGATATGCTTCGTATGGGGAGATATCCATGGACAGTGAAACGAAGAATACTAGGTGATGAGGGACACGTTTCAAACAGTGATGCTGGAATCGCCTTGGCAGAAATTGTCGGCTCGAACAATGTAGATGTTTATCTCGCTCATTTGAGTAAGGACAACAACATGAAGGAACTTGCAAGAATGACTGTCCAACAAACGTTGGAAGAATATGATGTGGAGGTAGGAAAACAAGTGAGGCTTTTTGACACGGACCCAACGATTCCAACTCCATTAAAAGTTGTCTAACTCTTTTTTATGAATGTAAATCTATTTTACATTGACTATATTCTTATAGATTTTATTTTAACGGGAACGGGAGTTACTTGAGGCTACTTCAAGTTTTTTAAGGAAACAAAGATAAGAAAAACAGCCATTATTTTTAATCAGATGTTTATCGTTTCGTGCCTTGGGAAATCCTATTGATATGTGGAATATTAACAAAACTGAGCAGAATGATAGACGAAAATACTAGTAATTTATTGAAATGACCTTACGCTAGATATCTGAATTAGGTACTGTATTTTGAATTACTTTTCTCATATGAGAGATAGAGGAGGGTGTTAGATGGGGTATTATGATGATCATTCAGCAGGCAGAGAAACTCGTAGCAGGAAGCGGCAAGGAGTAAAAGGATCAGGACTTATTGGATTTTTTGGTGCAGTGCTAGGTGCATTGCTAGTTTTACTATCTGTTCCTGTTCTTGCAAATAACGGTTTTTTACCATATGAAGTGTTGCTAAAGAATGCAAATGAAGTTGATAGTGACTTGGTCATTGAGGAAAATACGGATGATGAGAGTGTAGAAACGGAGACGGTAAGTCTGCAAACGACCTCCGAAGTAATTGAGGCAGTTGACCGCGTTTCAGATGCAGTCGTAGGCGTAGTAAATATGCAGCAATCTTCTGGTCTATTTGGGGCTGAAGGCGGTGAAGGCACAGGTTCCGGAGTTATCTATAAGATAGAGGGAGACAATGCTTTTGTTGTCACAAACCAACATGTTATTCAAGGGGCTGGTGAAGGTTCCAGTGAACTCGATGTCACTTTAAACGATGGATCTCGTGTACCAGCCGAACTTATCGGAGAAGATTTATTAACTGATTTAGCAGTATTAACGATCGACTCAGAAGGTATAGAAACAGTAGCCGAGTTTGGAAATTCAGATGATGTCCGTGCAGGAGAACCTGCCATTGCAATAGGCAATCCATTATCTTTCGAAGGTTCTGTTACATTAGGAATTATTAGCGCGATCGAACGTAGTTTGCCTGTCGACTTAACAGGAAATGGTCAGCCAGATTGGAATGCGGAAGTATTGCAAACCGATGCAGCGATCAATCCTGGTAACAGCGGTGGTGCTTTACTAAATATACAGGGTGAGGTTATTGGGATTAACTCAATGAAAATAGCTCAATCTTCAGTGGAAGGGATAGGTTTTGCAATCCCCTCAAGCCTTACACTTCCAGTTATTGCTGATATTGAACAATATGGAGAAGTGCAGCGTCCACAAATGGGTATTTTGCTTAGATCCTTACAAGAGATCCCTAGCTTTCATTGGCAAGATACATTAAACCTTCCTGAAGATGTTACTGGCGGTGTTTACGTTGAAGGTGTTGAATCTAACACTCCAGCAGCTAATGCCGGTCTGCAAGAAGGTGATGTTATTGTGGGACTAAATGATGAAGAAATAAATGATTCCCATGATCTTCGCAGCTTTTTATATAAAGATGTAAAAATTGGTGAAACAATTGACGTCACGTTCTATCGTGAAGGAGAGAAACAGACTGTCAAACTAACATTAGATAAGCAAGTGTTTTAATTATATGCAGGAGGGATAAAGAAGTTATCTCTCCTGTTTTTTATGTATTTGTTTAGAACGACCGATGATAGTATAGTATCTAGAACACAATGGGAGATTTAAAAGAATAAAGTAGGAATTTATAAGAAAATAAAATAAAAATAAATCAACCTGGCTTACCATGATAATGAGGTAAGAAACTAAGTTATTCACATGTTATGTGGACAAATAGTTTATCAATACTGAAACCTATGTTCGTATGGGATAAGCGGTAGTCAAAAAAGGAGGAGAGTTGTGCTTATGGAGTGGATATTTAGCTGTAAAGAACATGTGGAAGAGGCCATAGAAGAAGCCATTGATGATGAGGGTTTCGCCCCGGAATTAGCTTTAGTTCCCGAACAAGAAAAAACCGAAAAAGTCTGTTTTATATGTGAACATTCCTCAACTTATATGGTCAAGAAAGTTATTCGATAAGTTACAAACATATCAGAAAAACCCTGTGGAAAACATGTGTATAAGTAGAGTTATACACATGTTTATTAACAAGATGAAAGATATACTTAAAAGGTAATTTATCCCTAATGAATGGTATTGGTAGTAAAACGAAGAATAAAGCTAATTTTAAAAGATGTCTAATCTATTATTATAAATTCCAAGAAAAAAGGTGTTTAGTTAACTGAAAATTCGTTGTCCACAAAGAATTTAGAACGAAAACCCTAGTTTAAGCTAGAAAATGGCAGCGGGTTGTGTATATGTGGATAACTTTTGTGGATAACTAACTCAAGAAAGGACACACATATGAATATATCGATTTTAACTGTGGGTAAACTAAAAGAAAAATATTTAAAACAGGGGATTCAGGAATATACGAAACGTCTTTCCGCATATGCAAATGTTGAAATTATCGAGGTTGCTGATGAAAAAGCACCAGAAAATATGAGTAACAATGAAATGATTCAAGTGAAAGAAAAAGAGGGAGAACGGATTTTGTCAAAGATCGGGCAGGACACTCATGTGATCGCCTTGGCTATTGAGGGGAATGCTTGGACGTCAGAACGTCTTGCAAAAGAACTTGACGACCTGGCTACCTATGGGAAAAGTAAAATAGCATTTGTCATAGGTGGTTCTGTAGGATTAAGTGATGAGGTACTGAAACGAGCCAATTCGAAGTTATCATTCTCTAAGATGACTTTTCCACATCAATTAATGAGGCTCATACTAGTTGAACAAGTTTACCGTGCTTTTAAAATTAACCGAAATGAACCATATCATAAGTAAATGAAGTTTTTCATAATGTATATTAATCAATAATTACCAAAAATTGATTAATCATTTATTGACGATGTAGCAACTTACCTTAAAAACAGTATCATGGTACAGGCGATGATCAGTTTCACATAATGTCATTAAAATTTGTGCAGGAGGTATTGAAACTGATCAGCTATTGGAAGTCTTCTAAATTAGAATTTGATTATGTACAGGGTTTTATCATTAATAAATCGGGATCATATGAAGAATTATATGTTGGAGCATCTTTCTTGTAGCTAAGTTTACACTTAGCACCTAACACAGTGTTATGGTTATTGAATTTCTAATATCTAGAAGGATTAGATTAGCCCCTTGCGTAAGTAAGGGAGGGGCTTTTAGGTAGCATAATATGAGTTAACGTCAATATCGCTTTACCAAACTACCGAGAATAGCAGGTAAAGAATCAAAAGTTTTTGGTTAAAAGGACTAGTAAACGTGGTGGAGAGGTTAGTTAATGTGAAAATAAATTTTATTCACGTGTGAGCGGGCATATTACTACCATTATAAAGCGATTTTCGAAACAGTCGGTTGTGCAATTGTAAGATGATTATAGAAGATATATGTGTGGAGCGGAGTTCTTTGAAATAACAGGGGGACATTCGAATCCGGTACAGGTGGACGCTTTCCTCGTGCAACGCTTCAGCCTCCTCGAACAGATACCATCCTGTGGGCTCTTCAGCTGCTCCGGCGGTTACTCGCGGCCTTACGCTTCTTCTAGGTTTTGAGCAAAAATATCAAAGTTTGCGTAAACACCCCT
>NZ_JBIMEV010000069.1:0-19439 GCF_051262595.1 Salipaludibacillus sp. CF4.18 | reverse complement strand
AGGCCGTGGTAAATCACGCCAAAAATTTTCTGTCATATTCAAATTCAAATCCCCTCATTATGGGACACCCGGACAAGCCAGATGTCCACCCAAAAAATAAAAAGCAAAGATGTCCCTGCTTCTTTTACACTTATACTATGTTCAAGCACTTTATATCAAACTATTGTAAATTCTGTTCATTATACTATTTATTATTAACAAATAAAAGTGTAAGAAAATAGCAACACTATCCTACTTCAGTAAATACTAACACTTTAGCTGACTAATTGTGACAAAACCCAAATTTAAAAACGACACCATTCCTCTTATAGACGAAGAACCGCGTCGTTGATAACGTTATGTATGCATTTTCCATCGCTTCATTTAATGTACTTCGTTTCCCACTTCGTTCATATGAGAACTCATATTCCCCATCAATATGAGTCAAATTGCCAATATGATAACGTTGCCTCGTCTCTTGATTTTGCCAAACTAACCATAATACAAAAGGTTTCTTTTTCATTTCAAACACTTCTTTATACCAATCTAATAAAAAACTACAGTAACCAGCTATAATCCTGTCTACAATCAACTACAAAATCAATGTACACATTATGATCCTTTATTTGATAAATCAGCAAATATCTTTTGTTGAGCAGTAGCTTTCTGTACTTATAAGCTGGAATAATAGGATCTGTTAGCCAAGGGTGTCGCTCAGGAATCATTTCAAGCGATGCTGCCGAGACTTGAAGCTCATGCATCAGTTTTTCGGCAGCTTCTTCACTTATATTCGCTAAAAATCGGGTATGAGAAACCAACATTTCAACTGCCTTTTCAGAGACAATAACTTGATACAGTTGCTTAGGACTTGTCATTCAGAACCTCTTGCACTGCTTTTTGCATACAGGAAGTCGCTTCATCAATTGAATATCCTTTTTTCCCATTGATTCGGTCCTCTTCAACAGCTACTAATTGTTCTCTGAGATTAAGCATGCGTTCCCGTTTTTCAAACACACCAATATCCATGATGACTAGGTCTCCCTCACCATTTTTTGTTAAATAAACGGGTTCACCACTTTCCTTACATAGTGTTGCAATTTCATTATAGTTTTTTCGAATCGCTGCTGACGGTTTTATTTTCATAAACTATTCACCTCACATAGCAATATTATATGCTAATTATACCTGTATACTGCTATTTAATCAAAATCAACATGCTAAGAAAAACGGCATAGCCGTCTTTTATTAAATACAGCGTCTCAGCTTCCACCGCCATCTCTTAAGTATCAAGGGTGATCTTCCCTTGATACGCGCGGTGTGAAAGTAGCTGCCAATTTTATAAATTCTCAAAAAAAACGGCACAGTTCCTCGTATAGACGAAGAACCGCGTCGTTAATAGCGTTATGTATGGTCGAGCATAGCAGGCTCGAACCACTGATCTCAAGACTGCCAGATGGAATCGGTGAAATAAACTGAGTTCAATCAAATTAAATACGTTTTAGGATGTCTGGTAAATCAACGTTTTTGAGGGATCGAAAAACAAATGCGTTAAATAAGTTCTACCCAGAAAAATAAGTCTGTGCACAAAAATGTGCACAGGTGGGAGTAAGTGTGTGGTCATACAAATTAGTTGTAACTTTATAAAGTATTTTTCTACAGGAATACCTAGTTAAAAGTTAAAACATCAATAATTGCTTTGTGATTTATTATGTCAATATTTTTCATGAGTTTTTACTTAAGATCTACCCCTTCGCTTCTTGAATCAAAGTCTCTATCCTTTGATATATTGGTAATCGGTATTCTTTTTCCAATAAACTAATTGTATTTGATGCTGCTTCAGGAGTATTATTATAACCTAGCATAATTGTTGATAACTCTATCGAAAGTGATTCATTTTCAAACTCTAGCCTTCTTACATATTCATACTCTTTAAATTTAGGTATACTTTCATCTTCCTCTAAAAACAGCTGAATTAACAATGTAATATTATCATTTTGAATTAACTTATACGCAGAAAGAAGTTCCCCTCTCGAAAACCTCAACATTCCAATATATAAGTTGCTTATTATATCACCTAGAATTTTGCCCTTCTGGATCTCATCTTCTTCTCTTAAATTAATATTTGAATCAATCTTTTCTATAAAGCAATCATTATTCCAAATTAGTTTACCTTCCCCGTGTTCGAAATCACTAAATTCTTCTTCTGTTAAAATCCCAAAGTCACAAATTACCCCATCACTATAGATAACTTTCATGCTATCTTTTGAAGTGAAATATTCAAATTCAATTGGATATATATCTATTAACCAAGATACTGACGATAATAACTCTTTTTTTCCCTTAGCATTTGTTAGCACAATAAAATCTAAATCTGAATAAGCATCAAACCGTTGTACATCAACCAATGAACCAAAAGCAATGATAGCCTTTACAGTGCTAAACTTCTTTAATGAATAACATATTTCATACAATCTGTTTATTGAATGATCTTGATCAAGTTTCATTTATTAGTTACCCTCCACAAGTTTGCTGCATATGGCTGTAACTTATACTTGGATGGATTTTCCTCATTACTTATAAGTAATTCTGCTGAAGTTAAAATATCTACCAACTCATCTTTAGGAAGAGTAACCTCTTTATCTGAAAAATTACAAATCACGATTAACTTCTCTCCATCACCGTGCCTAATATATGAGAAGATATCTTGTGAATCTGGTAATATTAATTCAAATCTTCCATCGATCACTGTTTGATTATCTTTCCTTAAATTAATCAACTCTCTATAAAAATGAAATATCGAGTTTTTATCTTTCTTGGCCTTCTCAGCATTAATCGATTTATAATTAGGATTTACATTAATCCATGGTGTTCCATCTGTAAATCCAGCATTTTTTTCATCACTCCACTGCATTGACGTTCTGGCACTATCTCTTCCTTTTTTATAAATTGACTCCATTATCTTTTCATGTGACCAACCATCAGACTTTTTATCATCATACATATTAAATAATTCAATATCTCTATATTGATCAAGTACATCAAATTTTACGTTCGTCATTCCTATTTCTTCCCCTTGGAATATATAAGGAGTACCTTGCATTAAGTGCAAACAAAGTCCCAGCATCTTTGCTGATTTCTCCCGATACTTTTTGTCATTACCAAACCTAGAAACGATCCTTGGCTGATCATGATTATTCCAATATAGGCTGTTCCACCCCTTCTGGTATAAAGAAGTTTGCCACTTTTCAAAGTTTCTTTTTAATTCCCTTAAATCTAATAGTGATATATCCCATTTATCATTACCTTTTTGATCTAAGTTCATATGTTCAAATGTGAAAATCATATTTAGCTCTTCATTTTTTGGATCAGTGTAATCAATGGCATATTCTGTAGTAGCGCCTGGCATTTCTCCAACTGTCATAATATCGTACCTTGATAATACTTTATTGTTCATTTCTTTCAAATACTTATGGATCTTGGGACCGTTAACAAAAAACTCACCTGCATCACCAAATTTTGAATGCTCTACTACTTTCCCATTAGGAAAATTTAAATTCTTAGAAATAAAATTAATAACATCCATCCTAAACCCGTCAATCCCTTTATCGAGCCAGTAATTTATAATTTTATAAACTTGATTTCTCAAATCTTCATTTTCCCAATTGAGATCTGGCTGTTTTGTAGCAAATAAATGGAGGTAATATTGATTTGTATTCCCATCTAATTCCCAAGCAGGCCCGCCAAATATTGAACCCCAGTTATTTGGTGGCTCGTTTCCATCAACTCCATCTTTCCATATATAGAAATCTCTATATCGATTATTTTTATCTTTCTTTGCTTCCATAAACCATTCATGCTCATCAGATGTATGATTTACTACTAAATCCATGATTAATTTCATATCGCGTCGATGGACTTCATTTAATAAATTATCAAAATCTTTCATTTCTCCATACTTTTCATAAATATTTAAATAATCTCGTATATCATACCCATTATCTTCTTGAGGAGAATCATAAATTGGAGAGAGCCAAAGAACATCTACGCCTAACTCTTTTAGATAATCTAGTTTTCCAATTATTCCATTAATATCTCCAATGCCATCACCGTTTGAATCATTAAAACTCTGTGGATATATTTGATAAACGACACTTTCTTTCCACCATTCCTGATTTATTTTCATAGTAAGTCAGCTCCAATTATTTTAGTAATATTAAGTGGCATATCTGCTTTGAGTTCCCCTTCATATTTCGTATTTAATTGATTATTAACGAAATGATATCGTGCCGAATAATAATTTTGCTATTTATAGTCATAACTTTCTCCATCGTCTACATACAATTCACCGGCTAACTCACCACTTCCAAAACCATACAGACTAATTCCTTGTTTTTCCTTCATCTGCGATAATTGCATAACTAGTATTGTCTAACATGAAACCACTCCTTATAATGGGGTTATTTCAACAACTTTGTCTGACCCAATAATTTCAAATTCTAAATCTGTTATATCACTAGTATAATTCACACATAAAGAGTTACCTTTTTCAAAAACAGCCAATTTCAAGTTATTATTTAGATGATCGTCAATCACAGTTTCAAAATCATCTTCATAATAGATTTTACATAACGGTTTTACATAGTTATGAATATTGTTCCCTACATTTGAACCTAACTTTTTGGTTTCATTGACATTTAGTAAAATCGCAGAATTATTTCGAACATATACTGGGATCTCGTTCACCTGCGCTTTGGCATTAACTAATTTAGGGCCTGAGGTAGCCTCATCAGTCCAAAAATTAAACCATTTTCCTTCTGGTAAATATACTTTTCTTTCTACTTGACCTTCTTCGATAATTGGTGAGACTAGTAGAGAATCGCCAAATAAATATTCATCAAAAATACCTTCCACTCTTACGTCATTTGGAAACTCAACCATTAATGCTCTCATTAATGGTATTCCGCTTTCAGACGATTTTCTAGCTTCCTGATAAATATATGGCATTAAATTCATTCTTACATTCGCAAAATAACGATACACTTCAATAACAGCGGCATCATTCGTTCGTTCAGCAATATTCCAAGGAGTTCTATCTTGATTGAATTCAGCTTTACTTTCTGCATGATATTGCATGATTGGACAGAAAGCTGCCATGGATGAAGACCTTTTAAATAATTCTGCAGATGGTATATCTCCATTAAATCCAGCTAAATCCCAACTCCAGAATGTAATACCTGATAATCCAGAGTTTATTCCTGCTATAAGTGATCTTTTAAATGCCCCAAATGTTGACCTCTCATCTCCAGCCCAATGTGCTGGGAACTTCTGTGCACCAATGTATCCAGCTCTGCTAAATGTAATACCACCATTTTTTTGAGCAAAATCATAATAAGATTTAACATAATCATTTGGATACTTATTACGCATTTCAGCTCCTGTTTTTCCGTCTGAGAACTTCAAGTCATTACCAAAGACAAACTCCCCACCATCCGTTTTAAATCCATCAACACCGATGTCTAATAGATATTGCCTTTTATTGAACCACCACGAGACGGCCTCTTTGTTGCTGAAGTCAAAAATTAAACTATTAGTAAACCAGTTTTCTGGAATCCTATATGGAGTTTCATCTGCATTTCTAACAACATAGTTATTCTCTATCATATGTTTTTCATCTAAATCCTTTAATGGATGATTTTGTTTATTCAAGTATTTAGAAATAGGAATTTGCCACAGTATTAATTTAAGGTTATTTCCATGTATATAGTTAACCATTTCTTTTGGATCAGGCCACCTGCCCCAATCAGGAAAATCCATCTCCTCATATGTGTGAGCACTGCTTGGGTCTTTTAATTCATATAAAGCATCATTAAACATATAGTACGTCGTTTCATCTGACCACTGTTCTAAAACTAAAACTGTCGCTGGAATTTGATATTTATTGGTTAATTTAATTTCATCTTCTACAATAGATTGCCTATCCCAGTTATTACTTGACATCCATGGGCCCAATGCCCAAGATGGAATCATTTTAGGCTTTCCAGTTAATTCAACATAACTTTTAATTTGTTCTTTATAATCACCAAATAACAGATAAATACTCGCTTGTTCAGTATCTTTTTCATTATTTACGTACCATGTGCATTTGTCATTCATCTCTGAACATACATCGAACTTTGTATATAAGTTTGTATCAATAAAAGCTCCATAACCACGATTAGTTAGATAAAATGGCGTTGGAATATATGTTTTTGTCCCTTGATCCCTATATTGGTTGTATACAAAACAATCTAAGATATTTCCTTTTTGATTTATTGAATTATATCTTTCACCAAAGCCATAAAACTCTTGTGATCGATCACTATGCCAATTAAATTGAAATCTGATAATATTTTTCTTGTAATCCCTAACGATTTCAATCGGAGCAAAAATCTCGTGAGATTGAAGAATGAGTTTTGAATCTCTGTATATTTTTAATACATTATTTTCTATAGCAAGGTTTGTCTTCAGTTCCTCCTCGGATAATCTAAATTTCTGTAACTCTCCCGCTTCTGAACGATCTACAAATTTAAACTTCATCTTATTATCCAAAAATTCCACAGACAAAAATCTGTTTGTTATATCCACATTTACATCTAATATATAATTATTTTGACTAGATTTTATTATTTTCATATCTTCAATTTCTAACTTTTCAAGGTTATTGATTTGGAATTTTTCTGATGTTATTTCTAGGCCATTTACACTCGTAGCTACAAAGTAATACTCATAATTAGATACCCTAGGTAGACTTGGAACTCTTGTAGTATATAAATTTTCAAATGATTTATTTTGATTTAACATTGTACATTCATAAGTCCATTCAGATAAATTATCTGCAATATAAATTTTACAGTCGATTATACTTTCATCGCATATAACTTGGCATGGAATTTCCACACTTTCTTCTACTAGGGGGAAATGGGGAATTCTCTCAGTTAATTTAGGAGAATAAACATTATTATTACCATAGGGCTCATGAATAATCTTACGTGCCGTATCTTTTTTTTCTTCTGTGAAAGCATTATAAATGCCAATTAATACTTCATTATTTAAAAAGTCCTCATTATTTTCTATTGAAGATGCAAGATTGTAATAATAATCTGCTCTTTCTTTTTCCGACTTCTCTAAAAAATATAGCGCCATGATGATAGTAGCCGATTTGGATGTTTTTAGTTCGTTTGTATTTAGACTAAAGCCGTCTGACTTTTCTAAACTTCTTCTAATATTATTTACAGCTTCAACCATTACTAGATCCTCGGGAGAAAACAACCCATATGGAAGAACAGATAATACTTGATCAACGCTAATTTCTCTTTTTTTATAACTCCCTAAAACCATTCCACCACTCAACATGTTATTGAATACATAGTCCCTAATTTCAGTAATTTTTTTTTGTAATACTGCTTTATTTAGCGAGTTTTTGGCTTCTATTAAAGCTGCATATACCATAGATAAATTAGATAGGTAGATATCCTGATGATTATTGTTTATTGCCTTATGTTCAAAAGACCAAGCGTTTGATATGTATTCAACCATGTCATCTATTTCTTGAACTAAAATAGTGTCATCATTGTTCGAGTTCAGATTGTGCCTATTATATAACCAAGTCCAAGTAGCGATATTAAAAAAAGTATCTAATTTAATATTAGGCTTTATTAATAAAAGAGTTTTAGCCGATGTTTCAAAATCGTTATTAATCTGATCGAGATAAACTTTTAATAATTGATTATACTTCTTTATGTCTTGCACAATATAACCTCCTTATTTTGTTTTAAAGGATATATGTGCTTATTGCATGCACATATATCCTCAAATGTCTATTCTTCTAAAATCTTATTAAACTCTTCTTCTAAGTCATTTAAAACTTCTTCAGGACTCGATTCGCCAAATTGGACACTTTCCAAGGCTTCATTTGTTACATCGCTTATTCGACTCCAATTTTCTACTACAGGCGGAAGAATTAAGGAATTAAGTGCTTCAAAAACTGCTTCTCTATTTTCTGGTGACGATTGTTCTAAATATGGGCTTAAAATATCATCATCAGAAAGTGCCGGTAGCTCCCAAGATGAATCAATTCTTATATTTGCCACCTCTTCACTAGCACTCATAAACCTTGCAAACTTATATGCCGCTTCCTGTTGATCTGAATCTGCGGAAACCGCTAGACCATTTGCAAAAAAGTGATGTGCCTTCTGCGTATTACCAGCTTCTAACTCAATATCCCAATCAAAAGAAGCTTCTTCAAAGGCTCCAAACATCCAAATACCTGTATGAAGTACAGCCAGTTGACCATTCATAAATAAATCTTCAGGTGATTGACCAGATAAGTCTGCTGGTGAAGGTGATACTTCATGTTCGACTATTTTATCCACCATGTAATTTAACGCTTCCAAATTTTCAGGACTATTTATTGCAACCGATCCATCTTCATTAAAAATTTGACCACCGTTTTGAGCAGCAATTTTATAGAATTCATTCATTGTTACAGGTGCATACGTTCCCCAAACATTACTTTCTTTATCTGTCAGCTCTATAGCCGCTTGAAGTTCGTCATCCCAGGTCCATTCTGAACTTGGATAATCTACACCCGCTTCATCAAACAAATCTTTATTATAAAAAGTTAATACATTAGAAAAGCTTTCTACCATTCCATATTGTTTTCCTTCATAGTTGTATGCATTAAACGCTTCTTGATTCAGAACATTCGGATCAAAATCTTCATCGGACTCAATGTATTCTGAAAGGTCTGCTAAAGTACCTCTAGAAGCATACTGCACAAAATTTTCATAATTTAATTCAAATACATCCGGAGCATTGGAACCCGCAATTTGTGTTTGAAGCCGAGTGAAATAATCATCATATGCTGCTAATTCAAGGTTAACTTTTATGTTTGGATACTCTCCTTCGAAAGCATCTACAATTTGTTCTAACTCCTCTTCATAATTTGGTGTCGCAGAAAAGCTAAAATAACTTATCTCTGTTACTTCATCACTATTTGTTGATGTTTCATCACTATTTTCTGATGCTTCATTACTAATATTATTCGAATTAGAATTGTTATCTCCATTAACACTTTCTTCATCTCCACATCCGACAATCCCAGAAACTAACCCAATCCCCATTACCACAGACAGAACTCTTTTAAATCTAAAATTCATTTTACCCCACTCCTTCTTTTATTTTTCATTCTTCTATTCTTTCATTCCACTCATAGTCATACCTTGAATAAAGTACTTCTGAGCGAAAAGATAGACTGCTAAAATTGGTATAACACTTATTACTACACCAGACATCATTAAAGCCCAATCTGTCCCCCATCTACCTTGTAATAATGACAATCCTAATGGGAGAGTTGCTAAATCTCTTGAACTTATGACTATTAAAGGCCACAAAAAGTTGTTCCAAGATTGCATAAATGTAAAAATAGTAAGTGTGGCTATCGCTGGCTTTATCAAAGGAAGACAAACATTTAAGAAAACTTGAAAGTGATTAGCGCCATCCATGAATGCTGCCTCTTCAAGTTCCCTTGGTATTGATAACATTGCCTGCCTCATAAGAAATGTCCCGAAAACTGCAAACATTGTTGGTATGATCAATGCCTGGTAGCTATCTAACCACCCAAATTCTTTCATTAATATAAACTGAGGTATCATCGTTACTTGGGCTGGCACCATCATTGTTGCTAAATATAATAAAAACAACTTATCTCTGCCTTTAAACTGCATTCGTGCAAATGCATAGCCTGCCATCGAACTGAAAATAATTTGACCGATCGTTGTTAAAACTGCAACTAATAAAGAATTCCATAAAAATCTCATCATCGGAAACTTTTCGGTCACTGCCTTGTAATTATCTAAAGTCGGCTCTTTTGGGATAAACTCTGGAGGGAAAACCATTATTTCTCCCGTACTTTTTATCGATGTTGAAATCATCCATAAAAAAGGAACTAACATTACGAAAGCGCCTACAATTAATATCAAATAAAAAAGTATTTTTTTCATTAAAGTATTATTACTTTTCACTTAGAACGCCCCCTTATCTTGCGATTTCATTTGAATATACGTAAAAATGAAAATAACGATAAAGAGTGCCCAGCTCATTGCTGCCGCATAACCCATCTCAAAATATCTAAAAGCATGGTTATATATATTTTGAACCATTACAGTAGTCGAACCACTTGGCCCGCCACCAGTCATAATCATAACTTGGTCAAATACCTGAAATGAATTAATCATCGAAATAATTGTCACAAAAAATGTAGTAGGTGCTAGTAGTGGTAATGTAATGCTCCACAATGCCCTTAGTTTATTGGCACCATCAATCGAAGATGCTTCATAATAAGATGGAGATATACTTTGTAAACCTCCTAAGAACAAAACCATTACAAAACCAATATCTTTCCAAGCACTCGCTAAAACAATTCCTATCATTGCCGTACTTGGATCGTGCAACCATTGTGGACCTTCAATCCCTATCATTGAGAGCACATAATTGATTAATCCATAACTTGGGTTATATAGCCATTTCCATACCAAAGATACTGCTACCCAACTTGTTATAACTGGTAAAAAGTATGTTGCACGAAAAAATGTTTTAAATCTCATATTTTTATTTAAGAGTAACGCAGCAGATAGACCAAATAACATAACTAACGGAATGTATCCAATAATAAAAGCAAACGTGTTTCTAAATGCTCTCCAAAAATCTGCATCTTGAACTAACCTTATATAATTATCAAATCCAATAAAGCCCATGGACCCTACTAAGTCCCAATCTGTAAAACTAATAATCAATGATGAAACTATTGGCACTCCAATAAAAAGTAGAAAACCAATTAGGTTAGGTAATAAAAATATGAATAACCAGAAATATGTTTTCTTTTTTGTCAT
Organism: Salipaludibacillus sp. CF4.18; assembly: GCF_051262595.1. Classification (NCBI taxonomy): domain Bacteria; kingdom Bacillati; phylum Bacillota; class Bacilli; order Caryophanales; family Bacillaceae; genus Salipaludibacillus; species Salipaludibacillus sp. CF4.18. The sequence goes on along the minus strand of NZ_JBIMEV010000069.1, from coordinate 8,532 downwards.
TCCAACCATTTCACCTACCCCCTTCATTAATGGTGAACTTTCGCTTTTTCATATATTGGTTCTTGGAAGATATGATTAATTGCTAACAAGGCTCCTCCAACTAACCAAGCATTGTCATCTAACTTAGACTTCACAATTTTAGTATTGCTACCAACCTGTGAGAAGAAGTTGTTGTTCGTCACATTTGCTAAGTTTTCATAAAACAAATCACTATAATTCATACCTTCACCTGCAAGAACAATCGTTTCAGGATTTAAAGTGTTTATAAGATTTCTAATACCATAACCTAAATACTCTCCCATTTCTCCAAATAATCTATTTGCTAAGTCATCTCCCTGATTTGCTTTTTGAGCAACTTCATATAGGGTAAAGTCCTTAAGGATAGTTTTACTATATGTTTCAATTAATTCTTGACCTTTATTTTCAAAATAAGCATCTGAAGCATACATCTCTAAACATCCTTTTTGCCCACAATGACAATCGTATCCGTCTATTACTAGAGTAGTGTGTCCAAACTCCCCTGCTCCCCCAATCGCTCCATAATAGATTTTCCTGTCAATAACTACCGACAAACCAATACCAGCACCAACAGAAACAACAAGAAAATTATTATTGTTAACTCCTTCACCCTCCCATAGTTCTGCTAATGTATAGCCATTTATATTATTATCAACAAATATTTTGATGCTGCTAAATCTATTTTTGAGCATTTCAGTAATATTTACGTCTTTCCAATCTAACATCGAAGATCTAATGATAATTCCTTCATTCCTATTTACGAGTCCTGATGATAAAACGCCAATCCCTAACAATTTTTGAATAGATATTTGGTTATCATCAAAAATGTCATTAATAGCGCTTTGTATTAGGTTAACGACCGTTTCAGGATCTGAATGTAATTGAAATTCTGACGATTTAGTAAATTTTATTTCTCCATTCATATTAGTTAGTGCAATAATTATTTTCATTTCTTCTATTTTCACTCCAACTATATAACCAAATTCCTTATTAAATTCAATCAGTTTTGCTCTCCTTCCCCCAGTTGAACTTGATTCAACAGTTTCAAATATAAACTCAGATTTTTTCAAATCTTCCATAATATAAGATAAAGTCGAGGGACCCAAATTAGATTTTTCTGTAATGTCAATTCTGCTTATTGGGTAATGTTTTCGAATAATATTTAGTACTTTAAATCTGTTTATTTCTTTTATTAGTTCCTTGCTTCCATTTCTTAATACCTTCAAATTAATCACTCCATATAATTCAATTATATAACTTATTCCAATCAATGAAATAAGTGGATAAAAATTTTTGAGTCGTCCATGAATCTTTTTTCAATCAGTGAAATAAGTATAGTTTAACTATATATAAAACAAAAATTAATTGCAAGCGTTTTCAGTAATTAATTAATTGAATTATCTATTTTTTACTGGTTTTATCACCCAACATTAGAGTTCAAAGGGCTCACCAAACTAAAAACTGCCTAATAAAAAAACGACACAATTCCTCGTTAGGACGAAGAACCGCATCGTTGATAGCGATATGTATGGTGCACTTTTCAAGCACTACGATGTTCGTTCGCTTCGTAGCTTCTCAACGTAGTATCACTCACTTAAATTTTGTTCGAGCATAGCAGGCTCGAATCACTGATCTCAAGACTGCCAGCCTTAAGATTCGTCTTTCTTTTAGAACGATAAGTTGCCTTCGCACTACTTATCGTTCTTTAGTTGACTTAGTTCACAGGTGCTTTCTCCAACTCTGCACTTATTTCTTTCGAACGGTGCATTGCACCTTCAATTGCAGCCTTGATTGCGTCCCCACCACCATTGTCCGCTAATGCTTGAAGTCCAGAGGCTGTCGTTCCGTTTTTGGACGTAATATTTTTCCGCAACTGTGCTGGCGTTTCTTCTCGCTCCAGCATCATTCTTGCAGCTCCTAAAATCGTTTGAGCACCGATTTCTCTTGCTTGCGAAACTTCCATTCCGTTTTCCTTAGCTATTTTCTCTACATGTTCCAGCAAATAATAATAATATGCAGGACCGCTTCCCGCGATGCCAGTGAACAAATCCATTTGTTCTTCTTCAATTAGATAAACCTTACCAATTGACTGAAGCAATTTCTTTGCAAGCCTCACGTTTTTCATTGTTACGTTTTCTCCTGGCGATATCGCTGTGGCTGATTCTTGAATCATACTTGATGTATTCGGCATAACTCGAATCGCCTGTTGACCAGCTTGTAGATTTTTTTCCATAAATGTTGTTGATATACCCGCTAACACACTCATGACTACTTGATCGGGCCTTATCTGATCTTTAATAGAATCTAGAGATACTTTTGCATCTTTTGGCTTCATTGCCAAAACAATAATATCTGCTGTTTCAATTTTTAATTTGTCTCGCACGATTCCTTGTACGCCGTACCGGTTGTGCAATTCAAGTAACCGTTCTTCATTACTTCGATTCGTCACTATTACTTGACGCGGCTCGAGCGTTCCTGTTTTTATAATTCCTGAGATCATTGCCTCAGCCATGTTTCCAGCACCAATAAATACAACTCTTATATCTAAACTCATTGTAAAATTCAACTCCTACATTGTCTTCCTTTTATAATCCATATTTAATCATAACATTATACTGGATTACTTCAAGAGTTATGAGTGAGGTAATGAGCATACGAGTAAATACTTGATTTACGTGGCGTTATTCGTGCAAAAGGCTCCATGAATCACTTTGTATCGTACGAGAGAGTCTCAGAGAACGTGAAATGATAATTACTTATAGATTGTTGTATCACTTCAAATAACAAAAACAAGATTTTTCACGAACACTCCAATTTAAAGGACACTTATTTAAACGTCTATGCTTCTTCAAGACTGAACGCAGATGGTTCTTCATAGTCTGAAGGATCAACTAAAGTGTTATAAATCAAATAGATTACCATACATACTGCCATCGTTAAAAATCCCCATCCGAGAGTGATCTGCTCCATCAATAAGTAGTTGTTGCATAACTGTTCTGGCCAGGTAATATATAACCATCCAATTGCGAAAAAGAGAATCGAGAAACAAATAATAATAACATTTTTAAAAGTTGGACTAATTTTTTGCCAGCTATCCCGCAATGGGACACCGGCCAGAAAAGGAAGGCTAATATACTTAAAGAGTTCTACACTTTGAACTGTCAGCGCCTCATCCATTAGTCTTGGAATCATCCAATACACCATAATAATCGAAAACAACAAAATGCAAGGTACTCCATTCTGATTCCATCGTTTAAAGAAAGGAGGAAATCGTTGTTGAATCAAGCCTGCCATTAAAAACCCTGCTATAACTAACAATGGCATTTGCATATGCATGTGTACAATCATAATAGATTCCATTAAAAAAGCTACTGGAGGGAGAGCTAAGAAGATAAGCAGTAGGAAGCCGTAAATAAATTGATTTTTCATTGCGCTCCCTCCTCATTTTCAAGAATCTCTATAACTTCATTAGCCGCTAGTTCTACATTTTTATAATCGATAATATCCAATAGATTACCTGTTTGATCGACTAAATAAAAGGCAGAATTATGCGCAAAATCTCCTTCACCATCTGGAATGACAATGACACCATACGTTTCTAATAATGTAGCTAACTCCACTTGATCACTTATTCTCGCCATTCTCCACGTTTTCCCGTCCGCACTAAAATGATTTTTATACATATCTAATGTTGCTGGATCATCCCGTTTAGGGTCAAAGCTTATACTTAGAAACACGATCTCTTCCCCCATGTACTCACTTGGAATGGAGTCATAGACTCTCCCCATATTCATTTCTAACAAAGGGCATTCATCGACACATGACGTATACATAAATGTAATAAAAATATATTTACCCTCGAATTCGGAAATCGAATATGTTAGCTCATTGCTGTCTTCAAGCATTACATTTACAGGGAATTGAGGTTTATCTTCCGTTAGTTGAATGACCCTCGCAGTTTCTGCAGTATAAGCCTTAAAACCATCAGTACCACTATAAAACAAGGCACATCCAAATAATAAAACGAGAAAAGCCGCTAATAGAGTTTGTCTGTTTCTGATCATAATGATCACTTCCTACGTTACTTATTTTCAACTAAGAAAAACGCATAGCATCTTTTATTAAATACACCGTCGGCTTCCACCGCCCCCGAGTAGCAATGATTTCTGCGACGAGTAACCGCAGGAGCACCTACCTCTTTTTGCACTGAAAGAGATAGCCATCACTATATTCGACTATCTCTTTGGATTAACCGAAGATTACCAAGTTTTATATGGTGGTGATCCTGGCGGGGCATTCATAATCATTTCAACGAGAGGTATCACATATCCCATCGCAATCACTAACAGCATAATAACAATGATCACACCCCAACGTTCTGTCCAGTATGGTGTTTTCGCTGCATGATCCTCTACTTCCGCTATCGGAAACTCGGTGTCTCCTTTCGGTGCAAAAAACATGAGATGAACGACTGCATATACTTGCATTAATACACCGATCATGAGAAGCGTCCCCCCGACAGCCAGGAACATTAAATATGGATCCCAGCTTAAGGCAGTAGCATTGTCACCATAAGTTGTATATGAAGTTCTCCGTGGAGAGCCTAATACACCGACCCAGTGCATCGCTCCTGACATAAAAATCATTCATGCTGTCCAAATTAACGTAGTAGCGACACCCAGTTTATTTATCGCTGGTGTTAGAACACGTTTAGAGAGGTAAGGAACTAACCAGTAACTAATACCAAAGAAGGTCAGAACGACGGTAGTTCCTACGGTTAAATGGAAATGACCTACAACCCACATCGTATTATGAACAACTTGATTTAACTGGTTTGTGCTTTGAACGATTCCCCCTGCACCACCCGGAATAAAGGCGATCATCGCGATCATGGGTGCCAGAAAACGAACATCACCCCATGGCAATTTTTTAAACCAACTGAATAGTCCTTTTCCTCCTCGTTTTCTCGCCGTCTTTTCAAACACAGAGAACATGGCGTAGGCAGTCATTAAAGAAGGAAATCCAATTGCCAGACTCATAAATACATGTAAAAACTTTACTGATTCCGCAATTCCCGGGTCAATGATTTGATGGTGAAATCCACCAGGAATGTTTAAAATAACGAGTAGAATAATTACGACACGAGTTAATGTATCGCTGAATCGTCTTCCCCCGATTAATTTTGGTACGACCACATACCATGCAGACACTGCGGTTAAATACCAAATATTTACTAACGTATGACCAAACGCCCAAAACAACGTTCTTGAAACCATGACATTGATTGTCTCTACCCAACCGTGTGCCCAAGGTATAATAACCAGAACTTCAATCGTTACTGGGATACTTCCGAAAAATAATAGAACAAATACTCCTGTAGCAAAGTAAGGCAGAATTGGCACGTGTTTCCCTTTATTATTCTTTCGCCAATTAGCCACTTGAATAAAGGCTCCAAAAGCACACATCCATACTCCTAAGACGATAAATACTAATCCATAGTAGAAAACAGGTGATGCTGCCATTGGCGGATAAAAGGTATACATGACAGATGCTTCATTTAATATAATCGGAATAACCGCTAGTACAAATCCTATTAATTTCATCCCGAAACCGATCCATGCCATCTTCCTGACTTTCGGCAATAACCCACCTAAATTGTGTGAAAGCACCGCATAGAAATATCCGACTGTGAAGAAAGCTGTTAAAACAAGGACTAATAGTAATCCATGTGCCGTTAAAACTTGGTAATAATTCAACCAAGATGGTAATTCTAAAAGACCTGCCCGATTGAGCCCTTGTAATAACCCTAAAACACCACCTAACAGTAATGCTGCAAATGCTACAAATAGATATGATTTCGTTAATCTTGCATCCTCCGGTGTGATGCCTAACACCTTATTTGTTTTTTCTTTAAACGATTGATTTACTGCTGTTCCCATTTCTTCCACCCCCTCTTTATTTCACCGTAATTGTTGTAGCCATATGTTGGTGACCAGCTCCACAATATTCATTGCATAACACTAAATATTCACCAGGTTCATCAAACTTCTGTGATATTTTTTGAATATGTCCCGGCATAACCATCGCATTTAAATTTGTTCCTGCAACTTGAAATCCATGAGTAACATCTTTTGAAGTCATCGTAAAGTGTACTGTTGAACCCGCTGGTACCTCAATTTCACCAGGATTAAAACTAAAAATTTCCAATGTCATCACCACTTCATACTCGTTCTCCCCAATCTCATACACACCTGGATTATCAAAAGGGGCGGTTACATCTACTTTCTGTGGATCAATGGTTTCCATGTTGCTCGGTGGACCCATTCCTAACACAAACGTTTGATATCCAGTAAAAGCCATGAAACCCATGATCATCCCGAAACTAATAATGAGCCATATTTTTTCATCAAGATGCATTTTCATCTCTATCCCCCCTAAAATCTAGCAAAGTAAACCGAAAACATGAATATAAATGTGGCAAAAATGACTATGCCTAGAATTCCTAAGGAAAACCAAGTACCTATCTGTGGTCCGTGGTCATCCACTACTTTTTCTTCGTGCTTCACCTTTGGATCGCCCATTAAAATCAGCCTCCTTGTTCTTTTCGTACTTTCATCTTAATTGATAACGATTCTCGGGGAAGTGAGTTGAATCACCTCTTCAAAACTAAATATGACGAATAATTGAACAAAGATGATAATGTAAACGGTGGTGTTTAAGAAAACACTAAGTATCTTTTTGTATTTTGTTACTTGGTTATCATTGAAGGTTGTTTGGAAGAATTACCGCTCGTTTTCGACCTGCTACTTTTGTAGGTGCTACGACAGTAGCAATGTTTTCTGCGACGAGTAACCGCAGGAGCACCCTACCTCTTTTTCGACTTCTAATCTCCCTCATCCTCGCTTATACTCTTGTTTTCAACGTGCTACTTTTGTAGGTGCTACGACGGTACAGGAAAAAACACGTTTCCCCGTGAAGTCTGAAGTTTTTTAGAAAAACGCGTAGCGTCTTTTATTAAATACAGCGTTAGCTTCCGCCGCCCCGAGTAGCACCTACGAAGTGTGTGTAGGTGCTACTCGAAAGGAGGGTGGTTTTCCCTTGATACTTGCGGCGAGAAGGTAGCTGCTAATTTTATATATTCTTACAAAAAAAACTGGCCCAAAGTTCACAAGGTGATTGCGAACTTTGGACCAGTTTGCCCATCATACTAGCGAAAGACAGGAAAAGTGACAACTACCATCATCACAAATAACACAGTTACATAACTTACCGAATAAATAAATTGAACACGAGCCCATGAGAAATCATTTTTTGTAAAAAAGCCATAGATACTCAAACCTAACCAGCCGAGGTTAAGCAATGTTGCAAAGCCTACAAAAAAGGTTCCCAGCGATGCAAGATAAAAAGGAAACGGAATTAGACAGGCTACATAAAACAATATGTGCCACTTAGTCACTCTAAAACCGCGGACAACGGGAAGCATCGCTACCTTTGCATCACGGTATTCATCTCTTTTTCTCATTGCAATCGCAAAAGTATGCGGCATTTGAAAAATAAAAAGGATAAGGCCCAATACAATAGGAACAACGTGAGAAGCCGGCTCAAGCACCGCCCATCCAATTAGTGGAGTAACTGCCCCGGAAACACTTCCAATCAACGTATTCCATGTATATCTTCGTTTCGTCCATATTGTATACAGAAATACGTAGGTAAACCATCCAATAGCAGCGTAAAGGGTAGCTTCTAAAGTTGTAAATATCAATAGGACAAAACCAACCAACGTAAAAAGAATTCCCATCGTTAAAACTGTACTCAGAGAAATATGTCCCGTTACAGTCGGCCGATTCATTGTTCTATTCATCACGCTATCGATATCAACATCATACCAATTATTAATTATCAGCGCTCCAGCGACGATAAATGTACTACCTATTAATACCTGAAAAAACAGTAGCCAATGATCTGAAAAAGAGGCGTCTGAAAAATATAACGCTAACCAGAAACCGGTAAAAACCGGCAATATATTAGCAAGTAAAACTTTCAGTTTAAAGAGTTCTTTCAGATCATTAAACAGACTGGTTTTTCCTTCATTAATTGAAGGCATTTTTCCCTCCTTTTGTAAAAAAGCGGTTTTATCTTTATTTTTCATTAAATTTCCTCCAAAACAAAAATATAGAAGCAATTAATGATTAAATTAATTACTCCTATATAATATATCATTTCTTGGTGAAAATAGTCGCTTCGAGATATTCATTAAGATGAATGTGAGACGATGGTTAATTTTTCTTCAACCCTTGTCCTTGGTTTCGCTTCAGGGATTTTATTGATATAACCGATATGTAGGACTCCAACGATTTTCTCGTCATCTTTTATGCCAACTGCCTGAAGAAACTCCTGCTTTTTATTATACCTATTTGTTTTCCAAACGACTCCAAGATCATTTTCCCATGCTGACAATTGAAAATTTTGAATGAGAGCCGAGGTTGCAGAAAAATCTTCTTCCCATTGTTTTTC
>NZ_JBIMEV010000068.1:0-19701 GCF_051262595.1 Salipaludibacillus sp. CF4.18 | reverse complement strand
TCCTGTGAAGGGTCTTTTATTCGTTTTTTCCTCGGTTGAGTGAACCACGCGAGTCCCCCACACCAATGCCAATGAAGCACAGAAGCGTCCCTTTGTTTCAGAAATTAAAACCTCCTGCGTCATCTTGGTGGTTCGATCTTGCACAGTGGCACTTTCAAACGTGCAAACAATCGCCATTGATATAAGGAGATATTTGGAGTGGAGAATAATAGTGCTAGTAAGTTAGTGAAAGAATGGATGAGGAAGAGCTTTATCGATGGATGGTGGCGAAGTGTCAGGAGTATGGTCAGCGGTTGAAAGGGGATTTGGTAAAAGAGAGTGTTTAGGATTCGAGGGGAAAGGAATGATTAAATTAGTACACTCGGATTATGGTGTGAACCATAATCCGGGTTTTTTTCATATTATGGAGGCATATGAGAATTATTGTCGAAGGAGTGTTTAAGAAGTAATGTAGAGTAGTAATTTTGTATGGAAATTGAAAGATGTACCTAAGTCTTTTACTAATTTATTAAAGATGAACGGAGTTAGAGTATACCTTAATGAATCTCCATTTACATATAGCGTTATCTAATAGAATAATATCCGATTTAAATTAATTTCTATCCACTTTTTTCAAGCTATTAGATTTTATTTGTAACTGTAATTGACAAAACAAGATACAAATGATTAAAATATGAATAATTCTCAAAACCTGTCATACTTACTAAACTTGTCAGTGTCCAACTTATCCAAATGAAACTATGTAAAAGAGAATACATGATTTTTTTAGATGATAATTGAATTAATAGAAGGAGGAACTATATGTTTGATAAATTAATGACTATTTCAGAAGCCGCTAAAATGTTAGGTGTATCAGCAAGTACTTTGAGAAGAATGGAAAAAGGCGGAATTGTAGAGGGATATGGGGTTAAAGTAATTTATACTCCGGGGGGACAACGAAGATACATTTTTGATGAAATAAAACATTTATATGCTCAACAAGGCTTTTCTGGGAGATTAGGATTCGGAAAAAAACCTGCCATTCTTATAAGAGATTTAACAAAAGCATTCACTAACTCTAATTCAAAGTTATCAATAGATCATCATCAAGTTATTGATAGCGCTTTATTAATTATTAGAAGTGCAAAAAAATATAATATTCCTGTAGTATTTAGTAAAACGATCTATATTGAAGATGATGAGTTTTCTAATTTGTGGGGGAGGAAATTCCCCTCTTTAAAAATATTAGAGAAAGAAAGTGAGTGGACAAAAGTTCATGATAGTTTACTTGGTGAAACTTTTGATTTGATGAATAATACCGTTTATATCAATGATTTTTTTAATTCTCCAGTAAATGATTTTCTAAAAGAAAAAAATATCGATACTGTCATTTTAATTGGGACAACGACAAGTGGTAGTATTAGGTCAACTGCGATTGAAGCATTTCAACATGGGTACCGTGTAGCCATACCAGAAGAAGCTGTTGGGGATAGAAATCAATCGATTCAAAATGCAACATTAATAGATTTGAATGCTAGATATGCAGATATTATCAATATAGATGAAACAATCAAATATTTTAAAAGTATTTAAGCATCAGTTATCATAACATGGCGGTCAACTGTTTAATGAGTGATTGCTATTTGCCATTTGGTGGAAAACTAAATCCTAAGAATCGCTGGGTAATCTTGTCCAATCTCATTCCGTGGTGATAAGTTGAGAAATGTTACAAAAACCAACTAAAGGATCTGACTTAAGGTAGGCAAGCCTACTCGGTTAGACTTGCTTAGGGTGCGTTAATCATTAAAGAACATCAAGGAACAAGTGACGTTGAAACGGTAGGACAGCAATGATTAGACGACAATCCCCACGGTTCCCATCAAGGTAAGCTTCTAATGGATGCAAGTTTGCAACAGCTGACATCACGTATCCGACAGATTTAAAGCTTTTGAATGAAGTGCGAGAAAAACTTAAATCCATGATTGATACGCTTCACACACCGTTTTGTGGCCAACAAAACAAACCGAAAGAAAGCCCGTAAAAACTATCTGTCTCTTACCAAACAGAAAAAGCAGATGTCTCAGACCAATACCCACCGCATTGATGACCGAATTGTTAGTATTTCTCAACCTAATGTACGTCTGTTTGTTCGTGGTATAACCCATACGAACGTGGATTTTGGAGCCAAATTTCTCTTAGTCTTGTCACCGGCTGGGCGTTCCTCAATACTCTGAAATGGGATTCGTATCATGAATGAAACGACTTACCAACTTCTGACGGAGGGTATGTGGAACGAAACGGCGTTTCCCTAAGGCTGTATTAACCGATCAGATCAACATGACTCGAGAGAACCGAAGGTACTGTCAACAAGGTGGTATTCGGTTAAGTGGTCCAAAGCTCGGTCGTCCACCTAAAGAAGAAGATAAAGAACAGAAACGGATCCGCCTACCAAGATGCGTCATAACGAAATACCATTGAAGGCAATTTCGGTGAAGTGAAACGCACCTATGGACTCGGTCTTATTCAAACGCGTCTAAAAGCCGTCATCTCTCTCCAAATACTCAATCTGAACCTCTTGAAAGCCCTTCGGGAGATTCATTTTTCTTATTAAGAAAATATCAAAATAAAAATAAGTCGATTCTTAAAATCGGAGAATATAAACTAAATATCTCATTATGTAAGTAAAGAAGAGAATTCTGGTTAATAAGTAAGGTACATAATTTTCAGAATATTCGAAATAAACCTTGACTTACTTATCTCCTGTTAGCTATAATTACCATTAAGATAAGTTTGGTAGCTTTGATTAGTTTTAACAGCTTCTTAGTTTATGGATAAGGGAGGTTCTTTTTAGTGAAAAAAGATGGTTTTAGGGTAGGATTAATTGTTCCAAGTTCAAATACGACAATGGAAACTGAAATACCAAAAATGTTAAATTCTAGGTTGGGACCTGAAAAGTTTACTTTTCATTCCAGCAGAATGAGAATGAAACAAGTAACAAAAGAAGAATTAAAAAAAATGGATGATGATAGTGTTCGGTGTGCATTAGAGTTATCTGATGCAGAATGTGATGTTTTGGCTTATGCCTGCCTTGTAGCGGTTATGAGTCAGGGTAATAAACACCATTTTTCATGTGAGACACGGTTATCCAATGCAACAGAGGATAACAATTTTCCTACACCTGTTTTGAGCAGTGCTGGTGCATTAATTGAGGGATTAAAAGTACTTGATGCAAAGAAAGTTTCACTTGTAACACCATACATGAAGCCTTTAACAAAAACAGTAATCGATTATATTGAGTCTTTTGGTGTAGAGGTTATTGACTCGATAAGTTTAGAAGTCGCAGATAATTTAGAAGTAGGAAGATTGAATCCTAAGAATTTAATTGAATTATCAAAACAACTTAATATTAAAGGTGCAGATGTATTAATTTTATCAGCGTGTGTGCAAATGCCTTCACAACCCGTAATTCAAAAAGTTCAAGATCAATTAGGAATACCAGTAATAACTGCTGCTTCTGCAACTGTATATCAAATTCTTAAAAACTTAAATTTAAACACAACAGTTCCTGATGCAGGTGAGTTACTTTCAGGGAAATATTAATAATTTTGAATGTCGTTTGATGAGGAGATAGGATGATGAATAATTTAGATGAAGATAATAAATTTTTTAAAGATAGAGGTTTTGGTAAATCATTAGGGTTAGATGGAAAAATTTGTTTTATTGTAGTTGATGTCATCAAAGGTTTCACAAATACAGCACATCCATTGGGAGCCGATTTATCTAATCAAATTAATAAAATAAATACATTTCTAAATTTTTGTAAAAATGAAAAAATACCAACGATTTTTACAAGAATTGCCTATGAAAACGCAGATTTAACAGACAAGGGAATCTGGTTTCATAAAATGCAAGGGTTAGAAACACTTATAGAGAATACAACGAATGTTGAACTAGACGAAAGACTAGATTGCCAGCAAGGAGATTCTATATTGACAAAGAAATATGCATCAGCTTTCTTTGGGACAGATTTAGCAACTAGGTTAACGACAAATAACATTGATACTGTAATTATATCTGGAACAACAACGAGCGGATGTGTTAGAGCGACAGTTGTTGATGCGATTCAATCAGGTTTTAGACCGATAGTATTAGATGATAGCTGTGGAGATAGATCGATAAAATCACATGAACAAAGTCTATTTGATATGAAACAAAAGTACGCTGATATTCTTTCTACTGAAGATTGTATGAATTCTATCAGTAAAACGAAAAAGGGGAGTCTTGAGCATGGGATATAGTATTGAGCAATTAACTAGATTATGTAAAGATGAATTAGAATTATGCGGAGTTAAACCTAATGAGAAAATTGTGATTGCATGTCAAGGTGATACTGGGAGAGGGTTTAAAGATGCATTTATTGCTGCAGCAAGCATGTTAGATGCTATCCCATTTTCGGTTGAATTTCCTGGTGCGTGGCGGGAGGAATTACCACAACATGGTAGACAAATGGTGAAAATAGATCAATACATTACTGAACATCCTTATGTGATGGAAACGTTAAAACAAGCAGATATCGTTATAGATATTACGGGAGAAGGGCTTGTTCATACAAAAGCTAGAGCAATTATCGTCGAGAATGGAGCGAGGATGTTAATGGTATGGGAGCATCCCGAAATTTTAGAAAGAATGTTTCCTCGAAGATCACTACGTAAACGAGTTGAAAAAGCAGCAGAAATGATTGATGAGGCAAAAACATTTCGTGTAACTTCTAAAAGTGGGACTGATATTTCGATGGAATTAGACAAACCAAGAATCATTCAACAATATGGTTATACGGATAAACCTGGTAGGTGGGATCATTTCGCAGGTGGATTTGTAGCTTTCTATCCAGTTGACCGAAGTCCTACTGGTAAAATAGTTATCGATTGTGGTGACATTATTATCCCAATGAATCGATATGTAGAAAATCCAATCACTGTAACTATTGATAAAGGCTTTATAACAGATATCTATGGTGAGGGGTTAGATACAAAGTTATTTAAAGGATATTTAGATTCGTGGAGAGATCAAGAGGCATTTGCAACATCTCATTTTGGATTCGGATTAGATGAAACTGCATCATGGGAAGCGATGCAATTTTATGGTAAGTCGACTTATGGTATGGATGCACGAGCTTATGCGGGCAATTTCATGTGGTCAACTGGTCCGGATGCCGGAGTTGGAAGATTTGTAAGAAGTCACTATGATATCCCGATGTTAAACTGTTCCGTTTATTTAGATAATCAAGTAGTTGTCAATGAGGGAGAAATTGTCATTCCTGAACTAATTCCTTATATGGGTTAATTTATTCAATCATTGCTGAATCATATCAATATGGAAATGACTTTGAGAAGTGTTACTTACGATAATAGGAGGTTATTTATGGTTGGTAAACATTCTAAATTATTTACTCCCGGGGAAATTGGCACAGTTCAACTAAAAAACCGTATCGTTAAAGCACCACAATCCACTGGTCTTAGTAATATGGACGGAACAGTTTCTGAAAGGTTAGTTAGATTTTATAAAGAAATCGCACGTGGTGGAACAGGGTTAGTTATTGTCGAGTACTCCTATATTGATAATGATGCAAGCAAATCTGCCTATTGCCAATTAGGTATTAGTGAAACCGAACACATTGCTGGGTTATCTTGGTTAGTTTCTGTTATACATGATGAAGGTGCAAAAGTAGGTATCCAAATTGAACATTGTGGAAGACAAAAGTTTTTAGGTACTCCCCCTATAAAAGCACCGTCTAGAATCCCTTGGCCTACTTTATATGAAGAGTCTGGTATTATTCCTGAAGAACTGACAATCGAAGAAATTAAAGGGATTATCGAAGCTTTTGGTGACGCTGCAAAAAGAGCTGAAATGGCAGGGTTTGATTTAGTAGAAATACATGCTGCTCATGGTTATTTAATTACAAACTTTCTATCTCCTCATACAAACAAAAGAAATGACCTATACGGTGGTTCTTTAGAGAATAGAATGAGATTTTTAATAGAAGTAATAAATAATATTAACAGTAAAGTAAGTAATGGTTATCCAATAACTATGCGAATAAATGGTACAGATTATCAAAAAGATGGGATTAAGATAGAGGAAACAATTGAGGTGTGTAAATTAGCGGAAAAATTAGGAATAAAAGCCTTTCATGTTTCAGGTGGAGATCACCACATGATGAATTATCAAGTTAGTCCGATGACTGTTGAAAATGGTCCGAATGTATGGGCAGCGGATCGTATTAAACAAAACTTGACAACTCCTGTGATGGCTTCAGGGTCTATTACGACACCTGATTTAGCTGAAAGTATTTTAAATGAAGGAAAAGCAGATTTTATCACCTTGGGCCGTCCATTACTTGCAGACCCTAAATTTACAAAAAAAGCACAGGAAGGAAGAACAGAAGATATCATTCCTTGTATTCGCTGCAATGATGGTTGTATGGAAAGAACGTTTTTTAAATTTCGTTCTATTCGATGTTCAGTGAATCCGAATATGGGCAGAGAAGGTGAGTTAGACATTGTTCCAGCTTTAAAGTTGAAAAATATTGTCGTCGTTGGCGGAGGTCCTGCGGGGATGGAAGCTGCTCGAGTAAGTGCACTAAGAGGACATAAAGTTACACTTTATGAGAAAGGTGAACTTGGAGGAGCGTTACTACCAGCATCTGCGGCAAACTTTAAATCGGATATTACTCAATTAATAAATTACTATAATGCTCAGGTTGAAAAATTGGGTATTAAAGTGGTGAAAGAAGAAGCAACGAAAGATATGATTCAAAATGGTGATTTTGATGAGGCCATTATTGCTGTCGGCAAGATTCCGAAGTTTAGTCATATAAAAGGGATGGATATAACAAAAACTATACAAGCAAACGATGTTTTGACAGGGAAAGTTAATACTGGACAGCGTGTTGTAATTATTGGTGGAGGAATGTCAGGGATTGAAACCGCTTTATTTTTAGCGGATCATGGACGCAGTGTGACGGTTATTGAACAGAGACTAGACATACTAAATGAAGATTTAATTACGTTCAAAACGTCCTATTGCGAAAAAATTGAAGAGAAAAAAGTGACCGTAATTACTTCCGCTGAAGTAAAGGAAATGAATGGCGAAGCTGTAACAATAAGCAGTCGAAATGGAAAGGAACAAGTTATTTCAGTAGACACTGTCATTATGGCAAATGGATTTACATCCAATCATACTTTATTCAATCAATTAGAAGAAGCATCTCTTAATATTTATCAGATTGGGGATGGAAAAGAACCTGGGAAAATTTATGATGCCGTTCATGGTGGGTATATGACAGCGCTTTTAATTTAATATAGTTTGAATGGGATACTTAAATTAGTTTTATTTAGGAGGAACTTATTATGGATAGAAAGTCTAAATCAACAAATTCTTCAAAAGTTCAAAAAATTTTAGAAGAGTTTCAAAAAGACCTCAATGAAGGTATTACTAATATTGGTATTTTGAATGATGAAGATCTATATAAAACAGAACTCGAAAAAGTGTTTGTCGGGAATTGGAATTATATGGCTCATGACACTGAAATCCCAAATACTGGGGATTATGTTCTTCGTTATATAGGTGATGATGCATTCATTGTTAATAGGACGGATGACGGTGAAGTTCAAGTTATTTTAGATATATGCCCTCACCGGGGGGCGAGTATTTGTAGAGCTGAGAAAGGGAATTCTTCTCATTTTCGTTGTCCGTATCATGGCTGGACATTTAAAAATAATGGAGATTTATTAGGAGCTCCTGCCTATAAGGAAGCCTATAATGGTTTAGATCGCAAAAAGTGGGGACTTACACATGCTCCACGTGTAGAAATTTTCCATGGATTTATTTTTGCATGTTTAGAAGAAAATGGACCTAGTTTAGAAGAATCCTTAGGTGGGATGAGTTGGTATTTAGACATGATTTTTTCCCTTCAAGATGAAGGTATGGAGGTACTTGGGGAACCACAGCGATATGTAATTAAGTCTGATTGGAAAATTGCAGCAGAAAATTTTTCGGGAGACGATTATCACCTTATGACTCTCCATAAATCAACTTATGATATTGGCGTAATGCAAATTCCTCTTAAGGAAAACATGAAAGGGTATCATATTCAAGCAGGGAACGGGCATGGAGTTAGCTTTTCTATTGATTTAGAGAGCGAAGATCCTTTATTTTTCTTTTATCCCGAAGAAATTGTAAAAACGTTCAATTTAGATAATTTGTCTGAAAAACAATTGGAGTTAGCGCGTGGATCCCGAGTATGTGTTGGGAATATCTTTCCTAATATTTCGTTTCTAATGCTTCCTTTAAGCCCAGATCCCAAAAATGTACCACCTACCCCTTTATTCACATGGAGGGTATGGCGGCCAATAGGTCCAGGTGAAATTGAGGTTTGGAACTGGTTTTTCATGTATAAAAACACAACAGAGGAATTTAAACGATCTTCCTATCGATCAGCGATGTCTACTTTTGGAATTGCTGGTACATTTGAACTAGACGATCCTGTCCCTTGGGAAGCAATGACAAAGAATGCGAAAGGCACTTTTGCTAAGAAAAATATGAAACTGAATCTTCAAATGGGTATGAATAACATAGGAAGTTCAAAACAAGTCACAGATTGGTCATTTCCAGGGATCGCATATTATCCACGTTTTGAAGAAGGAAATCAGCGACATTTTTACAAGCGATATTTAGATGACATGTTAAAAGAAAAATAAAGAGGAGGAAAAAAATGAGAGTTCCTATCGATTTGTACCATGAAGGAGTGGAGTTTTTACTTGATGAAGCAGAGTTGATAGATGATAAAAGATTTAATGAATGGCTGGATGTTATGACAGATGATTTCACTTATAAAATTCCTGTCAGGATAACCTTAGAAAAAGCAGCGGCTACAGAGTTCAGTGATCGTGCATCTCATATGGATGAAACGAAAAGCTCAATGGAAATGCGTGTACTACGTGCATACTCAGAATATAACTGGGCAGAAGACCCCGCTTCACGCACACGACATTTTTTAACAAATTTTAGAGGCAGTATGGATAGTAATTTGAAAAATCAAATTAAATTCAAAACGAATTTTCTGTTATATCGAGGTAAGTTTGATATGCCGACTAACCAGTTTTTGAGTGGGGAAAGACATGACACAATTCGCAAAATTGACGGGGAATGGAAGCTTTCGAAGAGACTTATATTGCTAGATCATGCAACAGTACCAATGGCTAATTTAGCTATTTTCATTTAATAAAGATGAGAGGTTAATAGATTTAAAGGGGGGAAAGGAAATGGAAGAAAATGATCGCCAGTTTAAAATTGCGAACGAGTTTACTTACATTAAAGTAAGTAAAATGGAAACTAGAAATGGTGAATTATTAGAAATAGAATCTATGAAAAGCGATAGAAAGATTCGATTGGATCCCATGCAATTAGAGAGTTTGACACTACTTAAATCTGAACATTTTTCTGAATTTTTTGAGTATCATTTTGGTGCTAAGGAATCTCCATCGAAGGAATAATCTGCTTGAAGGAGGAAGTATTATGCATTCAAAGGCACAAAGGTTTGAACATGTTGAACTGAAAGTCAAAGATCTTTCAAAGGCTTTAACCTTCTATAAAGAAGGTTTAGGTTTAGTAGAAATAGCTAAGGAAGATGGTGTCACTTACTTAGGATGTGGCTATGATAAAAACTATGATTTAGCCATATCAGAAGGTGGAACAGGAGTTTCCCACTTTGCTGTAAGAGTTGACAACGAAGAAGAATTAGAATATTTCTATAAAAAAATAAAAAATCTTGGTGTTCGTGTTGATCGACATAATGGAGTAGAACCAGGTCAAGTAAAGGGTATCCGCTTTAATCTGCCAAGTGGTATTCCAATGGAATTCGTCCTTGTCGCGGATAATAATTATGTGAACCCGTCTAAACCTACGTATTTCCGAAATGTTGCATCTTCGCCATTGAACATTGACCATATTAATTTAATGGCTGTTGATGTCAAAAAGGAAACTGATTTCTTTCATAAAATATTAAACTTTAAAATTTCTGACATTGTCGACCCCGAGATGGATGGTAAATATATGATGTCGTTCATGCGTTTTCGTGGTTATCATCACGATGTAGCAACGACAATTACAAAAAAACCAAATGATACGCTACATCATCTCTCTTGGACAATGGCCAACATCGAACATATTAAAGTTGCTTGTGATGTCCTTTCTCAATTTGATATTGATGTTGAACTTGGTCCAGGAAGGCATCCAATTGGCCCAAATTTATACGCCTATTATCTTGAACCCGGTGGGAACCGATTTGAGTATGTTGCCGAACAGGCATATTTAGATCCTGATTCACCAACAAAAGTATGGAGGAGTATGCAGGATACTTTAGACTCATGGTCAAAACTTCGAAAACCGCCGCAGAGTTTTATCAAAGGGATGTAAAAGGAGGATGAATATGGGACGTTTAGATGAGAAAGTAGCTATAGTTACCGGAGGGTGTTCTGGATTAGGGAGAGCAATTGCTGAGCAATTTATAGATGATGGGGCGATGGTCTGTGTCGTTGATAGATCTCAGGAGCGACTTGATGCAATGAAAGCTCAATTAGGTGAAAAATCACTTTTTATTCAAGCAGATGTTAGCTTAGTGAAAGATAATTTACGGATGGTGGAAGAAGTTATTCATTCATTTGGAAAAATTGACATTTTTGTAGGTAATGCTGGTATTTATGATGGCAATAAAGGAATAAATGAATTAACAGTTGAGCAAATTGATCGTGGTTTTGATGAACTTTTTCATGTAAATGTTAAAGGCTATATGTTAGGCGCTAAAGTAGTCATTCCAGAACTACTTAAAACAAAGGGGTGTATGATTTTTTCAGGATCTCATGCGAGTTTTTATTCTGCTGGAGGTGGTCCTTTATATACAGCATCCAAGCATGCTGTAGCAGGTTTGATAAAAGAATTGGCTTATGAATTAGCTCCAACGATTCGAGTAAACGGAGTTGCCCCTGGAGTTATTGGAACTACAATGGGAATGCCAAAGTCAGTTGGTGAAGATGTTCCCTCCATTATATCAGGTGTTGAGCAATCATTACCTTTACCTTTTATCCCTAAGCCAGAGGATTATGCGGACCTATATGTATTACTAGCTTCAGAGAGTGCAAAAACCATGACAGGAACGATTATTCAAGCGGACAACGGCATTGGTATTCGAGGACTAGTTAAACCATCTGGCAGTCTATAAAATATGAAAATATGTTGGAGGTAAAAAATGAGTAATCGGGATGTAAAGGAATTACAAAACTATTCTATCGAACATTTTTACGATGATAGAGACCTGGATCGCGCAAAGGATTCTACGACCGCTAAAGATGACTATGCTCTACAAAGGGTTCCAGGTGATTGGAGATTTGGAGCATGGTCGAGTGGCTGGAGCTGGATGGGGCTTTCAACAGCGCTAGCATATCCACTTACAGGGGCACTGCTGACATTTGCTTTTGGTGCAATTTCGGTCATGGTTGGCTTTCTCCTATCAATGATTTTGATAGGTTTTGGAGTCTTCTTTACATCGATGAAATCAGCAAATGAGGGAATTGGGAAAGATTTAATGAGTCGTTCAAGTTATGGATATAATGGTTCAATCGTTATCTCATTGCTGGTTGGTACCTATTTAGTTATTCTTTTTGCTCTTGAAACTTCCGTTATTGCTGCAGCATTACACGAGTATTTACCTATCCTCCCTTTCTGGTTATGGGTTGGAATTATTATTGCTGTCATTATTCCGTTAGGGATATATGGGATGGTTTTACTATCGAAAATTCAATTTGCGACTTTTTTACTTTATTTGATTGGAATTGCGTTAGTTTTTATTGGACTTTTCAGTGAGTGGTCTGAACTTACAAGTGCGGCTTTTGCAGATAAATGGTGGGAGCTAAATCCAAATAATGTTCCTATATCTTGGATGACTATTGTGAGTGCTACTGGAGCATGGTTGGGTGCGTTTGGTTTTATGAATATCTTTGCTGTTACTGATATTACGAGAATGACACGACGTAGAGAACGAAAAAAAGGTGCTGTCATTCAAATATTAATTAATACCGTTATAAATTCATTTATGATTGGAGCTATGGGAATATTTTTCCTTGCAGCTTCAAATGGAGTGAATCCAGATCCAGGGGTAACGTTTGTTTGGGTACTTGGACCTGTTGGTGTACTTCTCGTATGTATTACTCAGTTGAGAGGGAACGTCATGAATATGTATTTGGGTTCATTAGCATTAAATAGTGCTGTGTCTCAGATCACTAAAAAAACTTTAATGCGTTCTTGGTTTCTAATCCCTTTTGCTGTTCTTGGTTTTATTTTAGTAAACAGTTCGTTTCTTGATTATTATCCAACTATCGCGACGATTGCTGGGGTACTCTTTTCAGCTTGGGTCGGTTCATATTTTGGAGAACATTTATTGGTTCGTCCCTTTTATAGCATTCCAAAATGGGGTGAAATCCGTAGAGGATACCTCCCAGATATCAATTGGATTGGTTTCAGCTCGCTTGTCGTTCCAATACTTATTGGACTCATAGCATCTTTTGGTGTTTGGGGAGAAGGGTTGCAAGCAATGGCTGTGTTTGTATCATTAGTCCTTTCTTTTATTATGCCAGTAGTGATTGCAAGGATGCTTGGAAAAGAAAAAGTAGTGAAACAATACTTCGGAAGAATCCCGGAAGTGCCTAAAACAAATTCTGCTACAATGAATTGTTTTGTCACCGGTGAAACACACCACAAAAGTGACTTTGTTTTTTGTCCATTTTACGATGATAATTGGATTTCCTCCTCAACATGTGCTGGGGAGTTGAATTGCAAAAAAATGTGTCAATCCGATGTAGATCCAAATGAAGTCGCAAAAGATCAATCGGTTTGATAAAGACGGCTAATTAGGAATACTATTAATCTGTTTAATTGTATTCCTAACCTTTAAGTGATAACAGAAGGAAGATTAGTAAAGTTAAAAATATGTAATAAGGACTGATTTAATGATAGACAAACTTAAAATATCCATGGTGCAAATGGAAGTTACTAATGAAGTAGAAGGAAATGTTCAAAGGGCAATTGAATTAATAAAACAAGCAGCACTAAGCAAACCAGATGCTGTAGTTCTTCCAGAGAATTTTCATATAATGGGTACGAAAGACGATTTCTATAAAAATGCTGAAACTTTGGATGGGCCTACAATAACAAAATTAAGAGACTTAGCCAACGAATTAGGAATTTACATCGTAGCAGGGACGATGAAATTGAAAGTAAAGGAAGAAGGGAAGCTACGTAATATTTGTTGCGTAATCAATCCAGAAGGTGAAATTCAAGATACGTATAATAAAATACACACTTTTAACGCACAGGTAGGTGGAAGAAATTATTCTGGTAGTCAGGTTGAGGAAGCGGGCGATGAGATCGTTGTAACCAATATAAAGGGAGTTCCAGTTGGTCTTAGTGTTTGTTTTGATATGCGTTTTCCAGAAATGTTCCGAATCCTCGCATTGAAAGGAGCTAAAGTCATTTTAGTACCAGCTATTTTTATGCTTCATACAGGGAAGGATCACTGGGAAGTGTTACTCCGAGCTAGAGCGATTGAAAACCAAGTTTACATGGTGGCTCCGGCAACCTACGGAAAGTTCCCACCTCATGGTGAGTGGAGCTACGGAAGGAGCATGGCTGTGGATCCATGGGGATTGGTGATCGCTCAATCTTCAGACAAAGACGCAGTTGTTACAGTAGATCTTGATTTAAATTGGGTAGAAGATATCAGAAAAAGAATACCAACTCTCACTCAAAGACGACCAGATGTTTACAAATGGAACGAAATTGATAAATAATAGGAGATGTTAAATATGGATTTAGGTATTAAAGGGAAAGTAGTATTAGTAACTGCAGCGAGTAAAGGACTTGGTTATTCAATAGCTGAAGCAATGCTAGCAGAAGGTGCTAAAGTAGCAATTAGTTCGAGGAGTGAAGAAAATATTAATAAAGCAGCTGAACAATTATCACAATCTGGAAAGTATGAAGTATTTTCAACACCAGCAGATTTGTCTAAATCTACTGATGTTGATAGATTAATGGATCAAGTATTAAATCATTTTGGACATGTAGATATTTTAATCTGTAATACTGGTGGGCCAAAAACATCTGACTTTGTAGATACTACTTCTGAAGATTGGAAAATTGGGCTTGATATGATGCTAATTCCAGTATTAAATATGACTCAGAGAGTCATACCAAAAATGCAAGAAAATAAGTGGGGTCGAATTATTTTTATGACATCAACGTGGGTTAAACAGCCACGGAAAAGTGGTGTGATTTCGACAATGGCAAGAAGTGCAATTTCAGGACTTTCAAAACATCTTTCAAATGAATTAGCAAAAGATAACATTCTTGTTAATCAAGTGTTGCCGGGACCAACTTGGACAGATCGATCAAAAAATATAACAAATAGTTTAGCTGAAAAACGAAATGTCCCTGTTGAAGTCATTAAAGACGAGATAGCAGAGGAAATTCCATTAAGACGCTATGGCACAGCAGAAGAAATTGCCAATTCCGTTACATTTCTAGCTTCTGAAAAGGCCTCTTTCATTACAGGGGCATCTTTACAAGTAGATGGCGGTCAAATTAAGTCGACGGTTTAATGGTATAAACTTAACTGTTATGAACAAAAACGTCGCGATGAAAAAATTGAAAAAAAGTTAAAGTGGGCAGCATTCCTTAAGCAGAAAACGGATAAACCAGTTAATTCACATGGATAGACTAACAATTTAAGCCTTCTAGGACCGCCAGGTGTGGGAAAACACACTTGGCGACAGGGTTGGGGATTAGCGATCTATCAAAGATATAAGGTATCTTTTATTCCGATGGGAGAACTCATTAACACGCAAACCGAAGAAGTTTCAAGAAAATCGCAAACGCGTGATACGTATTCTAGGAACTAACTTAGTCATCATTGATGATTTGATTTTTATGACCATGGATAACCGAGAAGCAAGCTATTTTTTCATTTGATAATTTGTACGATCTTGCAATAAAAGATCCGGAAAAGTGGGGAGATTTTTAAGGCGACCAAGGAACTACTACCTCTATTGTTATATAAAGGATTATTCAATAATAGAAATATTTAAAACCAAGAGTTCGGCAATCGACTGTCGACAGAATACACTAATGTTTCCTAAAGTAGATTTATATCTAGGGAACAAAAAAGTACTTCCTAGTTACAGAAAATAAGGGTGTAGTAGGTAGAAAAATGCCTCAATAGCTCCTATATCAAAAAGTGACGCTAAATCATTCTTATATTCTAATGCGAAGCTTCAACCAGGTCATAGTACTTCAATGGACTTTCTCAAACAAGATAGTATGGGTTAAATAAAGATTATTTTAATAGACAATTGAAATAAATATAAAAAATTTATAAAAGGTTAGGGGGATCTTTAATGGTAAGATATACAATTGTTGACAAAGAAACTTGTATTGCATGTGGGGCTTGTGGAGCAGCAGCTCCAGATATTTATGATTATGATGATGAGGGAATTGCTTATGTTATTTTAGACGATAATAAAGGGGTTGCAGAAGTAACAGATGATTTATTTGATGATTTAGAAGATGCACTTGATGGTTGCCCAACAGACTCCATTAAAGTTTCTGAAGAATCATTTGATGGAGATAAAAATTATGGATAATTAACGATAAAAATAGTGAGAAAAGTGGAGTTAGGGATGTTAGTAGGATTAATAGGTATTCCTTTAGGTGTATCTGCAACTTATATTGTCTTATTTATTATTTTTGGATCTATGCTCGAACGTTCAGGTGCAGGGAAATTATTTATTGATTTAGCAATGTCTTTAGTTGGTAGGTTTCGCGGAGGTTCCGCAAAAGTATCGGTTGTTGCGAGTGCTTTATTCGGTACGATTAGTGGAAGTCAGGTTGCAAACGTGGCTACTACTGGTGTATTAACGATTCCCCTCATGAAAAGAGGTGGCTACAAATAGGAATATGCAGGAGCAGTAGAAGCGGTTGCATCTACGGGTGGAATGTTCTTACCTCCTGTAATGGGTGAAGTATCCTTTTTAATTGCTGATTTTCTGCAGGTGGATTATGCACAAGTCGTAATTGCGGCAATTATACCCGCATTACTTTACTTTTTTGCAGTATTTGTAATGGTAGACTTAAAAGCAGCTCAAATAGGAAAGGTTGCAAAAGTTGAATTAGATGGACCAAATGTAAAAGAAGTTATTAAAGAAAAAGGGCATCTCCTTTTACCATTAGTAGTATTAATCTTTTTACTACTTGTTATTCAATGGAGTCCACCATTGGCAGCATTTTGGTCTATCGTTTCTATTCCAATTACTAGTTACTTACGGAAAAAAACACGTATGAAAATAATAGATATCAGTGAGGCATTACAGCAAGGCGTGAAGCTATCCCTATTGGTTGCAGCAGCTACAGCCTGTGCTGGAATTGTAATTGGCGTTATAAATATGACTGGAATGGGGATGGGCTTACCACCAGTTGCCTCATATATTGTGTTAGCTATTTTGGCTGCACCTGCAATGACAAATTTAGGTGTTCCACCTATTGCTGCACATCTGTTTATCTTTTACTATGGTACACTTTCGGCTATTACTCCACCTATTGCGTTTGCTGCATATGCGGCAAGCGGGATTTCCGGAGCAAGTCCAATGAAAACAGGATTTGTTGCAGTGCGTCTAGCTTCGGTTGCCTTTATTGTACCTTTTATGTTTGTCTTTGGACCATCACTCATAATGCAAGGGACTGTTATTTCGATTGTTGTTGCTTCTATAACTGCATTTCTAGGAGTATATGCTTTAGCAGTTGCCTTGGAAGGGTACTTGAAACAGCATTTAAAAGTGATTTCTCGAGTTATATTAATAATCGGATCTATCATGCTACTTAATGTGGGGGTGTTAACAGATATTGCAGGTGTTATATTGATAGGATTAATTTTACTACTTGAAATGAAAAGAGAAGTAAATATGGAAAAAGACTTAAAGGTAGAAATTCAATAATGCTTAAAAATGAAAAGATGACTAAGGTTGTTAATTACGGGAGTCTTATCTTAAACTCTTAATCAAAGTATTTTTAAAATGACTTGATTGCCGGATTAACACTATTTGTCATGCTTATTCCACAAGGGATGGCCTATGTGCATGCCATCCTCGGTTATGGGGGTATAATGCTTCAACAATTCCTCTATTCATAAGCGCTATTCGCTTCTTCCAAACATTTATCGATTGGTCCAGTTGCCATATCATCACATCCTTACTTGTTTTCACGGGGGTCTCAGCGTATGTAGAACCGGGTTCTTCGAGTTATATTTCGTCAGCATTAGCTGGCAGTGATGGTAGGTCCCTGTAATAAGACCTCTTCTCGTCGTAATCCCATTTTGCTGCTCAAGCGTTTACTGATGCTTTTGGTTTTGCGAAATTTGTAGCTAATAAAAATAAAACTAAGATAAAGTTTGCACTAGAAGTTAAAAACATTGAAAACTTTGTTCAAGCACATATCCACTTTGGTGCACGAGGTGTAAACGGACCTGTAGTTGCGTTCCTTTTTGGGGCTGACCTAGTATTAGAGCGAGATGAAAAAACAGCAAAACTTACCTTCAAATCCCTTATTAACATCATCCTACAGTTGCATCTTATCAAGCTGTATATCTTGTCACAACCATTGTTTATGGGGTGGTTCTGGTTATTTATCGTGTTTACTTTGTTAGAAAAAGACAACCAAATAAACACAGTGGAAAAAGGGAAGAACTTAAAAATCAAGCAATCTACTAGTGCTGCAGGTATTTCAACTATCGCAAGTTGCGACGGACACGGAGAAAAAGCACCATCTATCACGTTTAACTGTCGTCACAACGCGTGTTGGTTTAAGCTGTTTTATCAACAGTTAATAAAAAGAACGAACTTAAACTATGAATGGAAGCTCGTTCATGTAAATAAGACAGATATCGCATTAGAGGCAGAAAGCAAGGATAATTTATGGAAATTAAAGGATGTACTTGCCGACACGTATCAAATGTCCAGATACTTTAGACAGTACGCACCTGCAATGATCAAGATTAAAAAGGAGATATTTGGCGGTGATTATAATAAGACTCGTAAGATAGTGAAGGAGATGGATAATGCAGAGCTTTATGGTTGGATGGCGGGGAGGTACCAGGAGTATGATCGGAGGTTGAGAGAGGGTTTGGTGAAAGAGAGTGTTTAGGGTTTGTGGGGAAAGGAATGATTAAATTAGTACACTGGGATTATGCTGGAAATCAGAATTCGAGTGTTTTTGCGTATTATGGAGATATAGGAGAAATTAATGTCCAAGGAGTAATGGCAGAATAGTAATGTTGAATGGAAAATAATATTACTCTTGTATTGCGTAGTAGACCAAATACTGTGCACAAATGTTTTCATTTTCAGGTGACTGTGTGAAATAATGTACTAAGCTAACGGAAAGAGTTAAATGGTGATTATTATATTTTGCGGAATGTGTAATAATGCAGCCAGCTTAAGGAATTATATTAATCTAGTACATATAAGCTACAATTAGGAGGATACTCATGTCTAAACAAAATAACTCTATCCAATCTATACTAAATAAAAAGTGGATTGTATGGGTCGGCATTTTAACGATCACTATTCTATGGGGCTATGCATGGGTGTTGATGAAGGCTTCGCTTGAATATATGGGGCCTTTCACTTTCTCATCGTTTCGATTTGGGGTCGGTGCCATCACTCTGTTGCTTCTCTGTTGGGTGCTCAAATTGGGACTGCCTCAGAAGCGATATTGGAAACATCTTTTGATTATCGGTACTTTGCAAACGTCCGTCGTTTTTTTGCTGGTGATGTTCGCCTTAATGTTTGTCGGTGCGGGCAAATCTTCCGTTTTATTGTATTCCATGCCCATGTGGAGCAGCCTGCTTGCCGTCAAGTTTTTAGATGAAAAATTAACCCCCTTGAAAACAGCTGGGCTGATGATAGGAATGATTGGCTTACTCACCATCTTAGGATGGGATATTTGGACCGGTCAAAGCGCTGAAATCATCATTGGGGAGTTATTAATCATTATTGCTGCCGTATCCTGGGCGATATCAAACATCTATTATCGCTTAAAGGTCCAAGAACTTCCCAAAATCCAAGCTTCCGCCTTTCAAATGTTATTTGGTGCTATTGGTATATTTATCGTCACGCTAATAATGGAATCAGGACAGTCTATTGAGATCAGCTTTCATAGTACATACTATATTTTGTTTACGGGAGTCCTTGCTTCGGCCTTATGTTTTACGGTGTGGTTCATGATTATGAGTGTTGTTGATATGGTAACCGCAACGATATCCACATTGCTTGTACCAATTTTCGGTCTTTTATTTAGCAGTCTATTGTTAAAAGAACAACTAACAATCGGGGTCATTATAGGATCATCACTCATTCTTATCGGAATCATTGTTGCGCAAATGAAACAGCCTCGTGTAAAATAGCGGATCATAATTGCAATGCACTATCACCACCTG
Source organism: Salipaludibacillus sp. CF4.18 (assembly GCF_051262595.1). NCBI lineage: Bacteria > Bacillati > Bacillota > Bacilli > Caryophanales > Bacillaceae > Salipaludibacillus > Salipaludibacillus sp. CF4.18. The sequence continues at coordinate 128 of NZ_JBIMEV010000068.1, read as the reverse complement.
AAATTTGTCGAGATTAATTCCTCGCTAAAAATAAGGTAGGATTAGGCTATTCTATCTCTCAAAATCCCACGAACACCTTATAAATGACAACAATTTTCAAATCTCCTCCTCCTTTTATGTCATTCGAG
>NZ_JBIMEV010000067.1:0-20979 GCF_051262595.1 Salipaludibacillus sp. CF4.18 | reverse complement strand
GAAAACAGGAGTATGAGCGAGAATAAGTGAGTTTGAAAAGTGCTTTTCGAGGTAGGTGCTCCGGCGGTAGCACCTACAAATGTAGCGGGTAGAAACCAAGAGCATGAGCAAGAATAAGCGAGTTTGAAAAACCCTTTTTAAGGTAGGTGCTACGCTGGTAGCACCTACAAACGTAGCAGATAGAAAACAGGGGCATGAGCGAGAATAAGGAAATTTGAAGTTGTTTCTTCTATATAAAATAGAAGCGTTGAAGAAGTGACGATGTTTACTATCCCTGACGTTTGTCGTCAGTGGGTGCGAGCGTTTCATCCTGAGCGTAGCTAATCACATTATTTAGAACCATTCAAGACGAGTTCTTCACTTGAACGTTACTAACTATAGCTATAATATTTATACTAAGCAGCCTCATATAGCAGAACAAAGTGCACCTACTTAAACAGTTCTTAAAAGTAATTGCTTGATAGATAAGAAAATTTTTCAGGGATTCTATTAAATTATAAACTATCCATCCTAGAAATGAAATGATGCAGAGAACCAACCTCATGTTTCCAGTTAAAAAAGCTTGACGTGCGAGGAGATTTTAAGTAGATTGAGAAAGGTAATTGTTTTGATTTTGACATAAAGAAGGAAAGTGACACATGCGTATTTCATATTTTGATAATTTAAAAGTGTTTTTAATTTTTTTGGTGGTTACGGGTCACTTAATGGGACAGTTTTTAGGTAGAAGTGAATTCATAGATAGTTTGTATTTTTTTATAAATATATTCCATATGCCACTTTTTGTTTTTGTGGCAGGGTACTTCTCGAAAAACTTTGCTAGAAAAGGGTATATTGGAAAATTGGCTATTAAGCTATTAATTCCGTACTTAATATTTCAATATATTTATACGACGTATTACAATTTGTATGGAGATGGCTTAGCTTATAATTTTTTAATTCCTAGGTGGGCGTTATGGTTTTTAATTAGTTTATTCTTCTGGAACCTATTGTTAATTGTGTTCAGTAGGTTTAAATACGGTTTGATTCTCTCTGTTGTAATAGGGGTATTTGCCGGATATGTGAATGAAATAAACGAAGTGTTAAGCATGTCACGAACATTCTTTTTCTTTCCATTCTTTATCCTAGGATATTATGCAAAGATGGATCATATTCTGGCTTTCAAAAAAAATACCATTAAAGTGATAAGTGTTATTTGTTTAACTAGCTTGCTATTTTTTATATATCAATATAACTTGATAGATCACGGGCAATGGTTGATGGGGAAAAGAAGTTATGAGTTTATGTTAAATGGTGATATTAATTTAGCCTGGTTGTATAGAATGATCACGTATATGACAATGTTCGTCGTTTCATTTTCAATCGTGCTCTTAATCCCTCAAAGAACATTAAGAACATCAGAAATTGGTAAATACACGATGTATATTTACTTATTGCATTTATTTTTTATAAAACTAATCGTGGAATCTCCTATAAAAGAGCTTGTCATCCAAGAATCGATGTATGTCTCCTTGTTTATTATTCCGTTATTGATTGTGTGGTTTACACAAAGTAAAGTGGTGAGAAAAATAACAAGTGGTTTGATCGAAGTGAAATTTTTAAAAAGGAAACATAAAACATCTTCTGTATAAAAGTGCTTTTAATGGTATCCGTGATGGATGTCATATAATAAATACATGCTTGTTTTCTAAAAGTAAAAGGACTCTTTCGTTTCGGAAAGAGTTTTTTTTGCGTTTTATATATGTGTATGATGAGCACGCGCGTTCCCAAGACAATGATAATGAAGCAGAGAACCGTCCCCATGTTTCTTAAAATCGTGGGAAATAACTATACTGTCTGATGAAATATGAATAGATTGAATGAAGAAAACGAAAGGAGGAGATAAAATGATGAGAAGAGAATTTGACGATAATGGAAACCAAAGTTACTTTAAAGACTCCGAATCAGATGCTAGAGATTTAGAAGATCTAGCTGGTGTTTTTGAGGAAGAGTTCAAAGTCAGAGTTAATGCTTTTATTGACGGTAAAGATTTTTGCAATGCAGTCCGTCGTTGTCTATTAAAGGACCTTCTTGCAGGGGCTTTGGATGAAGATGATGATGATAAACGTAAGAAACACGACTAGTTTTTAGATGGGAGGACAGGGCAATTATTGCCTTGTCCTCTTATTGGGTTTGTCTATAAATCGAAAACGTTTATTTTTATATGTCTCGTATTTGAGTCTGAATTTTCTGGAACGATTTCGAAAAAAGTTTGAATTCCGCCCTTTAACTAAAGGTAAACTCTAATCAGTGTGCTTCAATTTAAAATTAGCGAACGTCTAAAGTTTAGCACATTTGTTTAATAGTAAGTATAATTGCCCTTCCCTCCCTTTTTATCAGACATAGTATGCAGTATCAAACAAAAAGGGGGTGTGAGTTCAATGAGAGATTATAGAAGAGAAAATGATAGTGATGTAGCAGGGATTTCTGATAAAAAGTTAAGACGTTTAGCAGATCTTTTGGATGATGATTTCGAAGTTCCCGTACGTGCAACTATTGACGGTGAGGATCTTTGTGATGCTGTTCGTCGTTGTTTAATCAAAGACCTTGTTGAGGGTCTATTAGATGAAGAGGACAAACCGAAAAGACACAAGAAACACTTCTAGTTGTTGAAGAATAATACACGCGAGGTCAGGACAGTTATTGTCCAGGCCTCTTAATGTTGATAGATTACAGGGATTTTTGATGAATCCAAAACGTCTATTGCAGTCTCGTATTTAATTCGAAACTGCTGGTATGATTCCAAAAATAGCTTCAAATCTTTACTATAAAAGATTACTATAATTTTTGTTCTAAGATAAGTATGTATAAGTTGAGAGCTACCTATACGCCACACGCATAACGGAAGCTTGCCCTTCTGAGTAGTACCTGCACGCAATACGTAGAGTGCTACTTGAAGTGGAGAAAAATCACGCTGTATGTAATAAAAGTTACTACTTGTTTTCCTTAGTAAGATCTTTAGTTTCAAGAATTTTTCTGGAACTAATAAGTTCGTTAATAGAATAGTTATATAAATTATGTGATCCCAATTAATTAACTTCTCTATAAAATGATAAAGAAAGGCTTTAGAAATGAGTTACTGCTGCTTTGCTAATAAAGCACAGAAGCGTCCCTGAGTTTCCAAAGGCGTTAATTGTTTAATGTATCTGGCTATATATTACGTATTTGGTGATGAAATCTGACAGAAAAAAACGAAAAAAGTCAATTTTTCTTTAAAAATCCGAACTATGCTATTGATTATCCAAAAATACTTTTGTATAATTACGTTAACTTAATAATCTCGTAAGTGGGTGATTGCTATAATTCAATTTGATACAAGTCAAAATAAAAAGGTTCTTGCCCATATTTATAATGATGTATCTAAGGAATTGTTTGGTGTTGGCACAACCTTGCTGAAAATTTCCATAGATCAAAACATTATTACTTTCCAAGCTAAACATCGCCGTTCATCGCGCTCAGCCGCTTTGGAGGGAGAGGATCCTAGCTTAAAGCGAGAAATAGATTTTAGAATGTCGTTACTCTATAAGAGGAAATTAAATGAAAGAATTAAACAAGAATTAAACTTCCCAATTGAAGTAGTGTTGCGGGATTACGATGCGTCTACTCAAATCGCATTTACGAATATTGTTCTTCTTGATGAAAACTAAATATAATGTGGTTTTATTTTTGATCTATCAAAAACGAAATCCGTGTTACCGATATGCAGTCTCTTACCTTTGTTAACAAAGAAAAGATGACCTTATGGAATGAAACATTCATTCTGTCAGGATCATCTTTTCTTTTTTATATTATATTATTTTGTGTACATACTAAAATTATGGAGGGTGAAGCATGAAAAGTATTTTGTCTTACGTGTCTATTTTGATGTTAGTTATTGTATTGGCAGCGTGTCGGGACTCAAACTCTGAACCAGAAGCAGGAGAAAACGAAGAGGGAGAACCTACAGAATTAGTTATTTCCACATGGGGATTTGCGGAAGATTTTTTCCGTGAAGAAGTGTTTGCTCCATTTGAAGAAGAACATAACGTGAAAATTGTTTTGGATACTGGGAATAATGCAGAAAGAATGAGTAGAATCGAACAAGGTAGTTCTAATGTCGATCTTATTTACTTATCTGACTATTATGCTCAGCAAGGAATTGAGACTGGGTTATTTGAAACCATTGATCGCAGTAATATTCCTAATTTAGAAGATATCTATGACTTAGCACTTGCACCGAATGGAGAAGATTATGGTCCAGCATATACAATCGCTCAATTTGGTATTGCTTATGATCCGGAGAGAACCGACGTAGAAATTTCCTCATGGGAAGATCTATGGAGCACAGAGTTAGAAAAAGATATTACCATTCCAGGAATTACAACAACATCTGGGCCGATGTTCTTAGATGCTGCTTCTCGAGTGGCTGGCAATTCTACATTTAATGAAGACGATGCATTTGAACAATTAGGTGAATTAAATCCTAATATTGTGACGGAATATGAAGGAACTTCCGAGCTTGTGAATATGTTCGTTCAAGGAGAAATTTCAGCAGGTCCTATCATGGAAATGTTCTTTGCGGATGTGAAAGAATCTGTGCCTAGTGCAGAATTCATTTCTCCTGAAGAAGGAGGCTATGCCGTAATTAATACAATTAATGTGGTAAAAGGAACAGAAAACAAAGAAGTTGCAGAAGAGTTTATTAATTGGATTTTAGGCGAGGAAGTTCAAGAAGCTGCAGCAGTTGCCAAGATTGATTCTCCTGTTAATACGACATTGGATTTAACAGAAGAAGAAGCAGAAGGCCTTACGTATGGAAGTGACGTAATAGAAAGTTTGATTTCACTTGATATGAGCTACGTGAATGAAAATAACGACGAGTGGATTGATCGATGGAATCGTGAATTTGTTCAATAATTAAGAAAGAGAAGTGGTAAGTATGACTAAGAAAGTGATGTTGGACGTGGATACAGGAGTAGATGATGCGCTTGGAATCCTTCTTGCTGTGAAAAGTCGTCAATTTGATATTCTTGGTATTACAACGGTGAACGGGAATGTTTCTTTAGATACTGCCACTCTGAACACCTGTAAAATACTTGAACTTTTAAAGATTGACGATGAAATTTCTATCATTAAAGGAGCTAATAAACCTTTAAAAAGACAATCTTTCTTTGAACATCGCATTCATGGACAAGACGGGCTCGGAGGAGCCCTTCTTGACATGAAAGTGACTAAAAAACCGGCAACAGGATTTGCAGCAGACGTTATCATTGAGAAAATCCTGCAATATCCTGATGAAATTACGCTTATTATGACAGGTCCGCTAACGAATTTAGCGTTAGCCCTTGAGAAGTCGCCAGAAATTGTACATAAGGTGAAAGAAGTTATTTTTATGGGCGGAGTGCTGAAGGGGGGAGGCAATGTTACTCCTACTTCAGAATACAACATGTATGTTGATCCGGAAGCAGCCAAACTTGTTCTTCATGCAGGAATTCCAGAATTAACTCTTGTTGGTTTGGACGTAACCAGACTAGCGTTGCTCATGAAAAAACATATTCAACAACTCAAAGACCCTTCGCTCGCTAGTTATGTAAAGAAAAGCACAGCAGATTACTTCGAGCGCTATTATGAGCGGAATGGTGTCGAAGGGTGTGCTTTGCATGATCCATTAGCAATCGGGGTTGCTTTGGATAAAAAAATAGTGACAACAGAACGGTATTTTGTTGATGTGGAAACACGGAGCGAACTATGTGATGGACAAACGGTTTGCGATTTTCAACATCGGCTTGAAAAAAAACCTAATGTTAATGTCTGTTTAGAAGTAGATTCAGAGGCATTTTTAAATTTATTTATTGAAAATTTAAACTCTTAGGGGAACCAGGAATAGAGGTTTTGACTGTGAAAAAAAGATCATTATATTTATTATTATTACCGGGACTTTTATTTTTAACAATTTTTATGATCGTTCCTATAGCTTTGACGATTGGAACAACATTTTTACAAGAAGGAAGCTTTACGTTTAGTGGATACCTAGAATTTTTCACAGATGATTATTTCATGAGTATTCTTTGGAGAACTTTGGGTGTCAGTTTATTTACAACGTTAGCTTGTATTGTGTTAGGGTTTCCTGTCGCGTACTTTATTTCAAAGATGAAAGGCAGGAAAAAAATAATTCTCCTGCTGTTAACTATTTTTCCTCTTTTAACGAGTCCTGTTGTACGCGCATTTAGCTGGATGGTTATCCTCGGAAGAGAAGGACTGCTTAACAACGTTTTATTATCACTAGGCATGAGACAGGAACCATTAGAAATTCTTTATTCAACGACTGCTGTAACCATAGGTTTGGTGCACTTATTTTTGCCTTTAATTATAGTTACGCTTGTTGGAGTTCTAGAGAATCTCGATCAAGATTTACTTCGAGCAGCTGAAAGTCTAGGCGCTTCAAAAGTTACAGTCTTTAAAAAGGTGGTATTGCCACTTTGTGTACCAGGATTAATGATTGGTTCTATCCTTGTTTTTGTTGGTAGTTTTACAGCTTATACGACCCCAGCGTTACTCGGTGGGAGAGCAAGAGTTATTTCCACCTTTCTATATCAAAATGCGATTACATTAAATGATTGGTATTTAGCATCCATTATTGCAACGATTATGATTGTCGTTACGTTTGTTGTCATAAGTATTATGAATAAAGCAGCTCAAAAGCTGAATCCAAAGGGGTAGAAGGTGTATGCAGGAAAAAAATAGAGTATTGGGCCTGTTTACGCTACTTGTCTTTATCTTTTTGCTAGGGCCACTTATTATTATTTCATTGACGTCGTTTGAACCAGGAAATGTACTTAAGTTTCCACCAGAAGGATTTTCTATTAGATGGTACATTAATATTTTTGAAGTACAGATGTTTCTCGAAACATTTAAGATATCTATACTAGTTTCGTTTGCCGGTAACTTAATGGCATTAATTCTGGGTATACCAGCCGCATACGCGTTAAGTCGAGCTGATTTTAAGGGGAAAGATATTATTAATGCCATTTTCATCTCTCCGATTTTAATACCGGGAATTGTATTAGGTTTTACGTTGCTAAGATATATTATTGTTATATATCAGGTACCAGTTTACTTAGGACTTTTTGTTGGACATACGATTATTATGCTTCCTTTTATCATTCGGGTGATTTCATCTAGTTTATCGAACTTTGACTTTTCCATTGAAGAAGCAGCGTTGAGCCTTGGAGCAGGAAGGTTAGAAACATTCTTTAAAGTAGTTCTGCCGAATATTAAGACTGGAATCATTGCAGCTGTCATCATTGCATTTTTAGAATCCTTTAATAATGTAGACATCTCCGTATTCATGACGGGACCTGGAATTAGTACGCTTCCGATACAGATGTTGACGTATGTACAGTATTATTTTGATCCGACAATTGCGTCAATTTCGGTGTTGCTCATGATATTAACGGCAATTCTTATGTTATTAATTGAACGTTTACTAGGGATATCTTATTTCACTAAACGATAAAGGAGCATTCTCAATGGCATTACTCAGCTTAAACAATATATCAGTTGCCTACAATAAGCAGGATATTTTACATGACTTTAATTTGGACATTGAAAAAGGAGAACTCATCTCCCTTCTAGGACCAAGCGGATGTGGGAAAACGACGACATTACGTTTAATAGCAGGATTTCTGGAGGCAAGAAAAGGAAAGTTTATGTTTCAAGATAAAGATTATACGAAAGTATCTGTTAACAAACGGAATTTCGGATTCGTTTTTCAAAACTACGCTCTTTTTCCCCATTTATCGGTGTTTGATAATGTCGCTTTTGGGTTGCGTTTGCGAAAGGTATCCAAAGTAGACATTGAAAAAAGAGTGTCAAGTATTTTGGGAATTGTGAACTTAACAGGGTTTGAGAAGCGTTTTACACAAGAGTTATCGGGTGGTCAACGACAAAGAGTAGCGATAGCTCGAGCTCTAATAATCGAGCCAGATCTACTATTATTCGATGAACCGCTTAGTAACCTTGATGCAAACTTGCGGATGAATATGAGGGTAGAAATACGCAGAATTCAGCAAGAACTAGGTATAACTACAGTTTATGTATCCCATGACCAAGAGGAATGTTTTTCGATTTCTGATCAAGTAGCTATCATGAACAAGGGGATTATCGAACAGCTCGATGACCCTGCTAAAATTTATAAAATGCCAAAAACGGCTTTCGTTGCTGATTTTATTGGTTTCAAGAACTTCATTACTTTTGATGAGCGAAACGTGCAGGATAAATTTATTGAATTTACACGGAATGACCATCGATTTATAGTGGACCCAGCGGTTTGCTCAGCAAACGTTGAGAAAAGTAAAGTTGGTGCTATTCGTCCGGATAATATTATTATAAAGCCTAGCTCAGAGCCGAAAGCGGAGAAAAATAGTATGAGTGCTAATGTGAAAGTGAGTACGTTTCTGGGGAGAGGGTATCAATACATCGTTGATACACCAATTGGACAATTAACAGTTAATCATGAAACAGAGAATCCGTACAACGTTGATCAAAATGTCATACTTGATTTCCCAAAAGAAAAGTTAGTTTTAGTAGAGTAAATTTTAGGAGTGGTAGAGTTGAAAATAGACACTTTGATTAACAATGTAACTGTGTTCAATAGTTATTTCAAAAAATTCAGTATAAATAATGTTGGTATTCTGAACGGGAAATTTATTTATATTGGTAAACGAGGGGAAGAATCATTCCAAGCAAATGATGTGATCGATGGCACAGGAAAATTCATGATACCAGGTTTGATTGATATTCACCTTCATATTGAAAGTACGATGGTCACGCCAGATACATTCTCTTTTGGGTTAATAAAAAACGGAGTGACAACAATCGTTCCTGAGCCACATGAGATGGCAAATGTATTTGGTTTGCAAGGAGTTACCGAAATGATTAAAGCCAGTAGGTATTGTATGGTTGATATGTTTTATAGTATTCCAAGCTCTGTACCTGCTACGTCTATGGAAACTACTGGTGGATCAATCGGTATCGCCGAAATAGATGAACTCATGGAAACCGAGGAGATTATTTGTTTAGGAGAGATTATGAATTACGTCGATGTTATATCTGACAAAGAGACAAAGTCCAATCAAATTATCGAGCACATTCGCGCGAAATATCCCTATTTAACAATAGAAGGTCATGTTCCTAAATTGCTGGATTTAGATTTACACAAAATGATTTATGCAGGAGTAGATTCCGATCACACTCACCAAACCTTACAAGGGATTGAAGAACGACTTGCAGCGGGAATGTTTATTGAGCTTCAAGAGAAATCAATGTCTCAAGAAATCATTGATTATTTGGTGGAACATCAGGTGACTGAACATTTTTGTTTTGTGACAGATGATGTCATGGCAGATTCCTTTGAGAACCGTGGTCATCTTAATCATTTGGCTCTCAAGGCAATGAAAATGGGAATGGACATAGAACAAGTCATTTACGCGTGTACATATACTCCTGCACAGCGAATGAAATTAACTGATCGTGGTGTCATTGGGCCTGGTAAAGTAGCTGACTTCGTGTTGTTAAATGATTTACAAAAGTTTGAAATTGATCAAGTCTTTAAAGATGGTAAGAAAGCCTATGATGTTAGGGAAGAATATGTTCAATCGAGAATGCCTTCTCAATTTCCGGATTCCTTTTATCAAAGTGTTAAATTGAGTCCTTTACATGAACATGATTTTTCAATCATTGTGAAGCAAGAAAATGGTAGCTATTCGTGTCGCGTGATGATGGTCAAAGATGGGTCGACATTTACAGAAGAACAAAAAAGTGAACTTAAGGTTCGTAATCATATTCTACAATGGGAAGAGAGTGAACATGGTTTGATTGCAACATTTGAGCGCTATGGAAAAAATGGGAACCGCGCTCATGGATTAATTGACGGGGATGTTATTAAAAAAGGCGCCATAGCAACAACTTACTCGCATGACAATCACAATCTATTGGTTATTGGACAAAATACCGAAGACATGGTGAAGGCAGCCAATGAAGTCATTCGTCATCAAGGTGGGATTTGTGTAGTAGAAAACGGCAAAGTACTTCAAATGCTGGAGCTGCCAGTAGGCGGGATATTATCCGAAGAACCTCTAGGTTTATTTGCCAAACAGGTAGAAGATCTTAGAAATGCGATGAAAGAGTTAGGTTACAACCATTATAATTCGATCATGTCGATAAGTACTCTCTCTCTGCCGGTGAGTCCGGCATTAAAAATTACTGACTACGGATTGATTAATGTAAACGAAGGTAATGTTGTTCCACTCGTTGTGGAATAGGTAATAAGATATTCTCAATTTTAATTTCCTCATCTTTTTAAGTAACAGGGCTCTTTCATCAGGGAAGGGCCTTTTTAGCATTTTGTCATCTCGCCAGCCAGTCGGTGACAATGAAGCACAGAACCGTCCCCATGTTTCCCTATGTTTCTTGTAAATTGCATTGACACAATTAGGGTTCAATAGTACTATTAGATTTGTTGTGAATGATAATCATTATCAGTTCAGATTTATTTTTAGGTATACATAAGAGAGGGGAATTTATCATGGAAAGAAGAGCATCATTTTTAATTGTTATTATCATTATGTTGTTAAGTATTTTGTCTGGTTGTGGATCTAATAATGAAGCAGCAAATGATAAAGCACAAGCGGAGGAAGAATCAATTCAAGTTGAAAACAGCAATGAAGAGGTTGATGAAGAAGATGTAGAATCGAGGGTTATTACTCACGAAATGGGTGAGACGACGATTACAGGAACACCAACTAACATCGTAGTACTTGAATTTTCATTTGTGGATGCATTAGCATCTTTAGGAATTTCTCCAATTGGAATTGCTGATGATGGTGATGAAGAACGGATAATCGGTCCTATTGCTGAAAAGATCGGCGACTACACTTCGGTTGGTGCTAGAAAAGAGCCTAGTTTAGAAGTTATTGCCAGTTTACAACCAGACTTAATTATTGCTGATTTAAATCGTCATAAAGATTCGTACGAAGAATTAAGTGAAATCGCACCTACAATTGTATTATCTAGTTTAAGTGCTAATTATGAAGAAAACGTTGAGGCGTTTCCCATCATAGCGGAAGCCTTAGGAGCAACAGAACTAGCTGACGAGCGTACGACTGAGCACAACGAATTGTTAGCTGAACTGAAGTCTAGAGTTCCTTCTGATGAAAGCCGCACATTCTTACCGGCTGTAGTTACAGATACAGGATTTCACGCCCATTCATCTACATCATATACGGGGTCTTTACTTGAAACATTAGGATTAAAGAATGCGATTCAAGGTGAGGGAGTAGAGGATGCAACAAATAAGATTGATTTAGAAACATTGGTGGAGCATAACCCTGATATTATTTTTCTTATGACAGGGGATGAAGAAACAATTATATCAGAATGGGAAGAAAACCCATTATGGGAAGAGATCAGTGCTGTGAAAAATGATCAGGTCTATAAAGTCGATCAGAACGAATGGTCACGTTTCCGAGGATTAATAGCTGCTGAATTAATCGTTCAAGATACTATTGACCTGTTATATGAGAACTAAATAATAATCCAAAAAAAGCGGATAAGCCGATCTTACCGCTTTTTTCATTTCAATGATGAACGAGTGAATTTCATCAATTGTTTCAACAAAGGATGTGCCTATATATGAATATTTCAGCAAAAAACCAACAATCCATCACGAAAAGTTCCAGGAATGAATTATTTCGTTTTTTACCACTTTTTGTTATAGGGATCTTCATCCTTGTCGTTGGAATTTTGATTAGTACATCCATTGGTATGGCAGATGTACGTTTTACTCATTTGATCGAATCTTTTTTTATTGCTGAGCTAACAAAAGAGCATTTAATTGCGCAAACTATTCGTTTACCAAGAGCTATTATTGCATGTCTTATTGGAGCAAGTTTAGCTATAGCGGGCGCGATCATGCAAGCAATCACCCGGAATCCCCTTGCGTCTCCACAAATTTTTGGAATTAATGCAGGAGCTTCTTTTGTAGTTGTGGCCTCTTCCATTTTCTTGACAGGAATTTCACCATATTCGATGGTTTATTTTGCTTTTTTAGGAGCAGCTTTGGGAGGAATGTTAGTTTATTACTTAGGTTCTTCCGGAGAGGGAATGACACCTGTCAAATTAGCCTTAGCTGGAATCTCTATTCACTTTTTTCTATCGGCAATAACCGAGGGACTCATTATATTTAACGAGGATACGACAGAAGGAATTCTTTTTTGGTTAGCGGGTTCAGTAGATAGTACAAGCTGGCAGGATGTAAGAATCATTTCCCCTTGGGTTCTTCTAGGGATAATCGGATCTTTTTTATTAGCTAGTTCTATTAATGTATTGAATCTTGGAGATGATGTTGCGAGTAGTTTGGGACAAAATACTGGTTGGATACGCGTGCTTTCAGGGTTACTCGTTGTTATTTTAGCAGGGTCTTCTGTTTCCATTGCGGGTCCTATTGGTTTTGTAGGATTAATTGTACCCCATATTACAAGGAATCTTGTAGGTATAGATTATCGATGGATTTTGCCTTTTTCCGCGTTATTTGGAGCTATACTCCTTATTTATGCGGATATTGTTGCACGTTTTATATCGTTTCCATATGAATCACCCGTTGGAATTGTGACAGCACTAGTAGGTGCTCCTTTCTTTTTTTACTTAATAAAAAGAGGGAGGAATTTATCATGATAAAAGACGAAGTGGACAAGGATATTACTAGAATAAAACGTATAACGCCTAAATGGCTGTTTATTATCTTGCCTGTAGCAATTATTATATTTTCTATCTTAAGTACAGGGATAGGTGCTGTTTTTATTCATCCTTTAGATGTATTAGCTGTGTTAATAGGGACAGGGACAGAGATGGATACATTTCTTATTGAAAAATATCGAATTCCCAGAATCGTTTTAGCGCTTCTTGTTGGGGCAGGTTTATCTGTGTCGGGTACGATTTTACAAGGCATTATTCGAAATCCTTTGGCATCACCTGACGTCATCGGCATTACAAAAGGGGCAGGGCTGGGTGCGGTTGTGGTTATCATCCTTTTTCAAAATTCACCTACTTTTGTTTTACCGCTTGCTGCATTTTCTGGAGCACTGATCATTGCACTTATCCTTTATCTCTTAGTTTATAAACAAGGGATGCAGCCGACCACGTTAGCACTGGGAGGAGTTGCTCTTGGGGCTTTATGTAATGCTGGGATTCAGTACTTTATGATTAAGTTCCCACTAGAAATAAATGCTGCTCTCATTTGGCTAACTGGTAGTTTGTGGTCTAGTAGCTGGGAACAGATTTATGGTGTTTTCCCTTGGATTATCATTTTGCTACCCTTGTCGATGATTTTAGTAACCAAACTTGATATTTTAAATTTTGGTGATGATGTAGCAATTGGGTTAGGTTTAAGGGTAGTGCGTGTTCGATTGCTTTTATTGTTCATTGCAGTTGCGCTAGCTGCTGCATGCGTCGCAGCTATTGGTTCCATTGGCTTTGTTGGGCTAATCGCTCCTCATATGGCTAGAAAGTTAGTAGGTGCTAAACATAAGTTTTTGATTCCTATTTCAGCAATGACAGGTTCTTTGTTAGTGGTGGTGGCCGACTCAATTGGACGAGGATTAATACCACCGAAGGAAATTCCTGTTGGAATCGTTGTAGCAGTAATAGGGGCACCTTATTTTTTATATCTTTTGCGTAAAGAAAGTAAGAATTTATAACGATATGACACGACATTAAATGTATTTTAAAATTTTGCTAGAAAGGGAGATAAACATGGAGAAAAGAATATCTGCAATAGCAAAGGTTATACGCGAACGGAGATCAATTAAGAGTGGTTATGTAGACAAAGAAGTTTCACAAGAGTTAGTAATGAATTTATTAAAAGATGCTGTATGGGCACCTAACCATGGACTACGAGAGCCTTGGAGATTTATATTTGTACCTACTGGTGAAAAGAGTAAGTTTATTGAAGAAATAGTTGATACTTTACCAGAAGAACTCAAAGAAAATAGGAGAAACTATTTGAGTCAACCAGCGGCTTTTCTTATTATTGTGATGAAAGAAGAGTCACAACAAAAGCAATGGGAGGAGAACTTTGGCGCGGTAAGCTCTTTAATTCAAAACTTTCAATTGCTTGCTTGGGAACAAGAGCTTGGTGTTGTCTGGAAAACAAACCCACATATATACGACCCGAAAGTATATCAACTTTTAGATGTACAACCAGGCGAGAAAATTGTTGGGTTTTTACATTTAGGTTATTTTGAGAGTATGCCTACATCAAAGCCACGGACATCAATAGAAGAAAAATTTACTGTTTTCAAAGGCAAGTAGAGTAGGGTGTTCAGGAAAACAATTTGATGTGTAGATTCAGTGGAATTCTGGTATTAAGGATAAAAAAACATAAGCTCGTGGTGGCATTCCTGCAATAAAGCAGGATGCTTTCACAAGATAAGCAAACTATAAAATTATCGGTTTTTTAGAGATTGTTGTTTTCGTCGAATAGAGGCTAGCGGACCGGAACCATACGTGTAACCTTGCAAATAAAAAGGAAGCACAGAACCGTCCCCATGTTTCCCTTGATAAATAGTCATAAATGATTTACACTGATATTTAATTAAAAAAATATAGTGATAGACTTCTTATCCAGAGTGGTGGAGGGACAGGCCCTTTGATACCCAGCAACCATTAAATCAATGATCGATTGATTTAAACGGTGCCAATTCCTGCAAGGATCGTTAACAATGATCCTTGGAAGATGAGAGTAATCGTATATACATATACGAGAACCTCTCTTAAACTTAGAGAGGTTTTTCTTATGGAGAGAAGATTTATCGCTCAAAAAGGGGCGAATTAGAATGGAAAAAGTAGTATTTGGAGCAGGTTGTTTTTGGGGTGTCGAAGCATTTTTTGAAAGTATTCGCGGAGTGGAAGCAACAAAAGTAGGCTATTCCGGTGGTCATGTGGAGAATCCATCTTATGAAGAAGTGAAAACAGGCACAACTGGTCATGCAGAGGTAATTGAAGTATTATATAATCCATGGAAAATATCTTATGAAGAGCTAGTGAGTAAGTTTTTTGAATGTCATAATCCGACAACGCGTAACCGTCAAGGGATTGATATTGGAACTCAATATCGTTCTGTGATTTTCTTTCAAAACCGGCAGCAATTAGAAATTGCAAGCACTAAAAAAGCCGAATTAAATGACTTGGGCAGTAAAGAGATTGTCACTGAACTTAGTCCTTTACAACCGTTTTATCCAGCAGAGGAGTATCATCAAAAGTACTTCCAAAAAAATAATGTCGTTGCTTGTGGGATATAAAGAGCTTCAAAAGGGGGAATGAGTCAGTTGATCTTGTTCTCCTTTATCAGATTAAAGCTGAATCATTCCCTCAAGCAAAAAACTGGGATTTTCTATCAAGGAATGGATACTAACATAATAATGAGGGAGGGATAAGTATTCCTTTTGGACCGAGAATTTTGAAAACGGGTTTAGCAGTTACGTTGTCGATTTATATTTGTCTTATTTTTGGCATGGAAAACTCTGTTTTTGCTGGGGTAGCTGCAATACTAGCTATTCAACCTTCCGTGTATCGTACATGGAAGCAATTATCAGACCAAGTAATTACAAACTCATTAGGTGCTTCTATTTCGTTATTTTTCATCTACTTTTTTGGGGAGAATCCGGTTATTATTGGATTTGTAATTATATTTATTATTTCTTTAAGTATTAAGCTGAAAATGGAAACTACTATTCCGCTGACCCTTGTTACGGTTATCGCTATCATGAGTGCGACTGGAAGTGAAGATTTATATTTTGCATTAGAAAGACTTCTCGTCATTTTGATCGGAACTAGCACTGCAATACTTGTAAATATATTGATATTTCCTCCAAAATATAAAAAACACTATATTCAAAGTATCGATGCAGCTTTCAGAAATATGTCATTATTAATGAGAACTGTTATTTCAAATGAAATGACAGAGGCTGCATACCAAGATATCAATCGGACTTTTAAAAAAGATTTTAAAAATTTAGAAGAACAATATAAATTGTTCGATGAAGAAAGAGAAAAGTTAGGCAAGTCAAAGCATCTAAACTCAAGAGAAATCATTGTATTTAACCAGATGCTGAAGGTTTTACAGGAGGGGAATCAGCTTTTAGACAATATCGAGGAACACTATGTTCAAAGTGAGACTGTTGATGATGAAAATGATCTATTTGACCAACAGCTGGAAGATTTAATCAAATATCATGAATATTTATTGCTAAAGTATTTAGGTAAGATAAGAGAAAATCATCAAGATACACGAAACGATATATTAAAAGAGAAAGATAAATTTTATGACCAAGTACTGAGTTTTTACCATGTAAGTAAGGAACAAAAACTTCGTCATATGATTATCGCTTCTTCCATCGCCGACTATTCCTTTCATTTAGAGCGACTTGAAAAATTAATAAATCAATATCTTAAGATAAGAGAAACACCGGAACGGAAGAAAAAGCAGGGTTAATTTTTGGTATAGTTCCTATATTTAAGTGTTTTGAAGAATCGATGAAAATAGCACGATACGAAGACCACTTCTTAATTGAATTGGTCTTTTTTAATCGTCAACCTCTGAGTATTTCGGCGGTAACATTTTGTGAAAAAAATCATAAGGGAAAAATAGTTATTGATTATTTCTTGCAATCAAGTGATTTTTTTAGTATTATCGTTTCATAGCTAACGATTATGAAAATTCAAAAGGTGGTGGCTTACAATACATTCATTTAATGATCTGGGAGAGTTGCTGGAAGAAGAGAAGGACACGATCAACCGCTTATCTAAAATGCCGGTGGGTTCACTTGATTTGGATGCTGTTTCCGTCGTTACGAACATATACCGGGTTGCACAAGGGTTGAGAAATAAAATGGAACGCGAAGTATTATCAAAATACGGACTATCGTGGACATCTTTTTCGATACTTTATGATTTGTCTATTTGGAAAGCAATAGAAACAAAAAAGTTAGCAGAATCTGCGGCGGTATCAAAAGCCACAATAAGTAATATAACAAAAACATTAGAAAAAAAAGAACTTTGTTATCGAAAAACGGATACGAGAGACAGAAGAATTACCTATGTAATGATTACAGCTAAAGGGATACAAGTAATGGAAGAATTATACCCTGAATTTCATAAAGGGGAAGTTGAAATTGTCTCTGGTTTAACTGTAAATGAACAGAAAAGTGTCACTGAATTGCTAAGGAAAGTTATCAGGAAAAATCAGTTTTAGTTTTGATACAAATGAATAGTGTAAAAAGTGATGATAGGAAAATAGTAGGACTTACCTTCCTGTTCCAGAGAGTCGATGGCTGGTGTGAATCGATGCAAAGGTAATACGAATTACATTCCTAGAGCTTTCTTTGTAAAACTTCAATTACAAAGAACGGACGTGCCGTTAATCGTGAGTGGAAGACCAGATTCTTTAAGAAGGGTGGAACCGCGTGATAAAATCACGTCCCTTTGTGAAGAGTGTGGTTTTTAATTTTTTAGGAGGTTATGTAGATGGAAAATGTATTGGAACAACTAAATGAAGAACAAACAGCGGAAGTAAAAAGGCAAATGACGTTTTACAAGCAAGGTGTAAAAGAGATTATTCCTACAGAGGAGTTAGAGGTGAAGGTGGCACATTCAGTGATATATAATCAGCCACTGAAAATAAAATTAGGATTGGATCCTTCAGCTCCAGATGTCCATTTAGGTCATACAGTAGTTTTAAATAAGCTAAAACAGTTTCAAGATAACGGACACATCATTCAATTGTTGATTGGTGATTTTACAGGAAAAATTGGAGATCCAACGGGGAAGTCTGTTGCTAGAAAACAATTAACAGATGAGGAAGTAAAGCATAATGCAAAGACGTACTTCGAACAATTTGGCAAGATTGTTGATATGGAAAAAGTAGAGCTTCATTTTAATTCTAAGTGGCTTTCCAAATTAAACTTTGAAGATGTGATCCAGCTGGCTGGGAAAATTACCGTTGCAAGGCTGATGGAAAGGGATGATTTTGAAGAACGCATTGCTCTTGGAAAACCCATATCACTGCACGAATTCTTCTACCCGTTAATGCAAGGCTATGATTCCGTGGAATTAGAATGTGATATTGAGCTTGGAGGAACGGACCAGCATTTTAACATTCTTATGGGAAGACATTTTCAGGAAAAATACGGTAAAGATAAACAAGTGGCGATGTTAATGCCTTTATTAGAAGGACTTGACGGTGTAGAAAAGATGTCTAAATCAAAGAAAAACTACATTGGTATTGATGAAAAGCCACAAGAGATGTACGGGAAGACAATGTCTATCCCCGATATATTAATAGGTAAATACTTTGAACTAGTAACAGATTTTTCACCTGAACAGGTAAACGAAATAAAAGCTGAGTTAGAATCAGGTGAATTACACCCAAGGGACGCAAAAATGTTATTAGGAAAGAGCCTTGTGCGTATGTATCATGGAGAAGAAGAAGCTAAAAAGGCAGAACAGCATTTTATCTCTGTTTTTCAACAAAGATCGTTACCCGATGACATTCCAGTAGTTGAATGGAATGGAAACAATGAAATGCCTATCTTAGATCTTCTTGTTGAGTTGCAGTTGTTAAGTTCTAAAAGTGAGGCCCGCAAAATGATTGATAATAGGGGTGTCAAACTTAATGGAAAAACGATAGAAGATACTAAATTACAGCTTACAATGATTGACGATTTAATTGTTCAGGTAGGTAAACGTAAATTCGTAAAAATAAAGCTCTAAATTAATATATCCACGAGGGATTATTATCCCTCGAATACTTTTATAAATATAAATGAGTTAGCAGGTGTAATTATGCAAAAAGTTATTTTCATAGATGTTGATGGGACACTCGTTAATGATCATGGTGTGATTCCAGAATCAGCTAAGCATGCGATCCAAAAAGCTAGGGATAACGGCCACCTTGTTTTTATATGTACAGGGCGGTCTAAAGCTGAGCTATTTCCCGAAATACTAGAAGCTGGATTTGATGGTATTATTGGCGCAGCTGGGGGATATGTCGAAATAGGCAGTGAGATTATATTACATGAGCAAGTGAAAAAAGAGGATGTCGAACACCTTGTACAATTTTTTACCGAACACGGGATAGATTTTTATTTAGAATCAAATGGAGGTTTATTTGCTAGTAAACATTGCAAAAAACGTATCGGTAGTCTTATACAAAACTTAATAGCTGGAAAACCTGAAGATAAAGAGGAAATTGAAAAAGGGTTGCAACCATTCCATGATTGTTTAATGGAGGGAGAAGATTTAGTAAGAGAGGACATTAATAAGATATCCTTTTTAGGTTCAAATTTACCTTTCGAGAGAATAAGTCAAGAATTCGCCTCAACATTCAATGTAATTCCTAGTACAGTGCCTGCATTCAGCAATAATAGTGGAGAATTATCGGTTCCTGGGATCCATAAAGCAACAGCCATTGCAAAGTTGCTCCAGCATTTAACAATGGATAAAATAGATACCTTTGCATACGGAGATGGTTTGAATGATTTAGAAATGCTTGAATTTGTTCAACATGGTATTGCCATGGGTAACGCAAAAGATGAAGTTAAGAAAGTAGCGGACGATATTACTGGTACACACGATGAGAATGGTATTTTTAATAGCTTTAAAAAATACGGATTGATATAAAAATTCATGTTCTAGCTTTTGTGAGTGCACAAATAATGATTAAAATTTATTTTGGCAAGTGATTAGTTTTATCAAGTGGATTAGGGTTAATGATTTTCTATTGAAAACAAAGGTCAATTTAAAATGTCTTTCAAATTGCATGATAATTTGAGAGGCATTTTTAATTTGTGTAGTTTAAATGAGATTGCTTAGTGTTTAGTAAATCATAATGATTAGACAAAAATTTCAATTGGTTATTTATGTTAAAATTGGTGGAGAGGTAAAAATAGGATTGTCGAGTGAAAAGGGGGAAACTTGTGAAATTACCAACGTGTTGGTCGTGTTCCTACGGTTTTAAATGGAGCGAATTACTAATTGTTATGGATGGGCGAAAACAATGCCCTCATTGCTCTAATAACCAATACTTTACTGCTCATAGTATTTTCAAGTCAAGTGTCGTTGCTGTTCCTTTAGTGTTTATCCCGTTTATCTTAAAGCTATTAAATACTTCCTGGACGATGATGATTTTTATAGCTTTTCTTTTACTTATAATTTATATTGCTTGTTTACCTTTCCTATATGAATTTACTAACGAGCAACAGCACTTTTTTAAGTGAGGTCATAATAAAAGTTGATTACTAACAAAGCAATAAGATAGATATAAAAAGATTTTAAGTTTTTTCAATAAATGCTCTGTCTAATCAGTGAATAGTGAAAGGGGGATGCAATGGCACAATACACAGGATTTTTTATAACATTGGGGTTCATATTTATCATCGTGATTTTAAATAAATATATGTTTTGGTGGGTCAAAAGCGTAATTATTGCTTATTATTTGGTCGTTTCTTATTTTTTTATAACGGTTAAGAATAGAATTGATGAAAAATATGAGGACATTCTCCCTGTTCCAGAGGCATATTGGGATCAAAATACAGGATGGGTTGGCACGATAACGAATTATCTATTTTTACCTTTAATAGGAATTATCGTTTTTATTTATTTCAGGTGGTTTTCCAAGGCTCGCACTAAAAAAGGAAAAATACTTATTCTACTTAGTATTATTCCCTCAGCTATTCTCTTTATTTTATTTAGCTTCTTGTTTTCCTTCGCGTACGGATACAGACCTTAAGATTAACTTTAAGAACGGAAGATTGATGATAGAAAGTGGAAATATGTAGATAAATATAGATGGGAGTTTTTATGATGAGAAAAGTAATTTTAGCTGGAGGAACGGGTTTCATAGGTAAATAT